>CALFVE010000081.1 GCA_937928475.1 uncultured bacterium
GAAGGCCGTCGGGCCAGCGAAGAACCAGCGGGACGCGGATGCCGCCTTCGTACACATTGCCCTTAGCCCCTCGGAAGTGACAGTTGAAGCGGTCTAAGCAGTCTTCCCCCTCGCCGCCGAACTGAGGGCCGTTGTCGCTGGTGAAGATGACAATAGTGTTGTTCCGCAGGCCGAGCCGGTCGAGCGTCTCCAGCACGCGGGCGATCCCGCTGTCCATGCGGTGCAGCATCCCGTAGAGGGTGGCGACGGCCCGCGTTATCCCTGGCTTGCCGAGAAAAAGCGTCGTCTCCTCTTCGGGAGCCTGCAGAGGTGTATGCGGGGCGTTGTACGTCAGGTGCAAGAAGAACGGCTCCCGCCGGCGGCGTTCCAGGAACTGGACGGCTTCCTCGGTCCAGACATCAGTGAGATAGCGCCCGTCCGTGCGGCGGGCGGTTGCGCCGAACTCCACCCGCCACTGGTAATAGTCGTGCATGCCTCCGCAGAAGCAGACGGTCTCATCGAAGCCGCGACGACTGGGATGATACCGGGCGTCAAAAGCGCCCAGGTGCCATTTGCCGATGAGGCCGGTGGCGTAGCCGGCGGCCTTGAGCATATCTGCCAGGGTGCGTTCGCGCAGAGACAGGCGCTCCAGGCCCCACCATTCCAGCGTATCAATGGACCCGGTGCGGTGAGGGTAGCGGCCGGTCAGCAGGCAAGCGCGTGACGGATTGCAGATCGGCGAGGCCGAGTACTGCTGGGTGAAGCAAACGCCCTCCTCCACCAGCGGGTCCAGGGTCGGCGTGTTGCAGCGGCCTTCGTTGAAGGCACTCAAGTCGCCCTAGCCCATGTCGTCAGCGACGATGAACAGCACGTTGGGGCGAGTGAAGGAGGACGTGTTGCTCACCTCGGAAGTAGATCCTGCTCGCTGATCTCAATCTCGGTTCCCTCCGCGGCGATCTCTGCGGTCAGCCAGGGCACCCGCATCGCTTGCCAGTCTGCCAACTGTACCAGAGCCAAGCGTAGGGGCAAACGCACCGGCGCCACCCGGAAGAAGCCGGACACGCGATCAAGTTGCACGCCGCCCAGCGCCGCCAGCATTCCGATGGAGGTAAGGCCGCGCGGGTAGTAATGCAGGAAGTTGCCACCGTAGGTGTCAGCAAAGCAACCCCCGCGGCCGGTCGCCGAGTTGTTGTGCACCTCGAAGTTCCAGTACAGGCCGGTGTGCGGCGTGATCAGGTCGAGACCCAGGTAGGCCGCTACGAAGTCGCGGTGCAGATTCATAGAAATCCACTCGTTGGAGTGGTCGGCGCTGGAGTGGAAGCAGCCATAGGGCCCCCGCGATTGCTCTGCGGCGCGCAACAGGTCCTGGCGCAGCCGGCCGGGATCGCTGAGCGGCAGCGCTGTCCCGGTCATCTGCAGGGTGAGCAGACCGAGCGAGGTGTACAAGGAATAGGCGTCCCAGCCACGAATACGGCCCTCGTTGTCGAGGACCTCGGAGGTCAGTACTCGCCCCGGATTCCAGGGATCGGCAACCTCGGTAAGCCCTTGGTCAATGCAGACTGCGTAATGATCCCCTAGCCAAGCCTCGCTCTGCAGAGTGGCGTCAATCTTCGCGACCGACGCTTCGCAGCAGGCGGCAAAATCGGCCTCGCCTAGATGCGCCGCCATCACCGCCACCGCTCGGCAAGCCGCTGCCGTCTTGACCGCCAAATAGGTCTGCTCGTGGGAGAACTGCACCGCGGGCGAGGCATCGTCAATGGTGTTGGCGACGCCGACCTGGGGGAAGCCGTTGCCGCTCTTGTCTGCGTCCTGAAGAAAGGTCACGAAATCTCGGACCAGCGCCCAGTGCCGCCGCACCGCGGCGTCGTCTCCGGTCACCCGCCAGAGGCCGAAGAGCATCAGTAAGTAGTTGCAGTTCTCCTCGATCTCCATCGCGTGGGGGTAGGCTTGGGCGCTCACCTGGTGGCGAACTCCGAGGTCGTGGCTGAGGTACTTGCCGGCCACATCCGGGCGGCTGAGGGCGAAGTCGGCCCAAGCGTCAATCTCCAGTTCCAGCAGGCGCGGCCAGAACAGCAAGTAGAAGGGCGCCATGTTGTACTCCACGTCTACGGTGGAGTGATACAGGCAGCAGCCTTCCCACACGCTATACCAGTCGCGCCCGTCCGGGCGGACCGTCCACCAGGTATTCGCAAGGTACGACTGGAAGCCAAAAGCGTGCAGGTCTCTCTCTGCTGCGGTCAGGGTAGCCGCCTGGAAGAGCGAGTCGAAGAAGCGAGTGCGGGTCAAGATCTGCTCGCGATGCTTCGTCGCGTAAGCCAAGATCTCTCGCACCGAGCAGAAAAACTGGGTGTACTTGAAGGCGGTTTTCTCGCCTAGCACCTCCAGAATTGGATCGGGCGTATGACAGGCCCAGGTGAGCCAGGCCGGCTCGTCATCTGCCTTCATGCGGAAGCGGAAGCCATCGAGCCCAGTCTGAAGTCCGGGTCCTTCAGCTTGGAGGAGGTCCTCGCAGGCCAGACGCATTTCCGGCGGTTCCAGGGAAGGAGCGAAGAAGGCCTGCGTGCCGATCTCGGTGCGAGCAAGGTCAATCTGCATGACCCGGTGGAGCGTGTTGCCCTCGACCCTCTCTTTTAGCGCCGTCACGCCTGCAGCACCGGCGTCCCAGGTCATCTCGCAGAGCACCTCGGCTTCGTCCACCCAGGTATCGAGCGGCGCCTGGCCGAAGCGGTGCAGGGAGAGACGCACATACATGACTGGCGCGGTCGCTAGTTTCTCGTCCTGGGGATAGAAAGGCGAGATGAACTCGGCCTCCAGGCGCAGGCCTTTCGCCCGCCAGGTGGCGCGGTAGAGCACACTGGTCATAGTCAGATGCTGCTCGATCTCCTCGAAGTGCGGATGTCGGGAGGTGAAGGGAAGGCAGCGCACCTCGTTGCCGACCCGGAGGCCGACGCGGAGATCCATCGGGCCGTCATAATAGCGACCCAGCGGCGAGTACCAGACGGCCTGCGCCTGGGGCCGAAAGTTGAGCGACATCCGCGAGCCGAGTTTGGAGAGAATGGTTTCGTAGAGCATGCCGTTCTCCTCCCGAGCGGAACCAAAAGCAGCTATCCAAACAGAGCTGACTTCGCGTCCCGCAGCAGACAGACCTTCCTGCCTTTCACTTGCGCGTTCCGTCTCGCGCCTCCCACGGAGGTCTGCTGGCCTACGCGAGGAACCGTTCCCTAAAGGAGGATCGCCATGAATGCTTCGGACCTACAGATAGTACGCGACTTGGCCAAGCGGGTGGCTGAGATTGCGGCCAGTGAAGAGAACCAGGCGCGGCGGCGAGAGTGGTATCGGCACAACGCCCTCCAGCCGGGCAAGCCACTCATCTTCTGCTCACCGGAGGGGTCTTGGCTGGAGATTCGGGAGCAGCCGGAGTTCGCCCTCCAGTGCGAGGATGAGACCTGCCGAGGCTGGGAACTCGATCTGCGCACGCGGCTTTACATCTGGGAGCACTTCGCCGACGACGAGGTAATGGACGACCGGATCCTGGTCCCGCACGTGCTGCAGCAAACCGGGTGGGGGATGGAGGAGCATTACCGCCGGCCGGCGGACACCGAGCGCGGCTCCTACGTTTGGGATGCTCCCCTCAAGGACCCCGCCGACCTGGACAAACTGAAGGTGCCCACCACGACGGTGGACTGGGAGGCCTCCGAGCGGCGCTTGCAGCAGGCACAAGAGGTCTTCGATGGGATTCTGAGCGTGCAACTACTCACTCGCCATTGGTGGTCGCTCAGTTCGGTGCTCACCTTTGCTCAGTTGCGCGGACTGGAGCAGATCATGCTGGACATGGTCGAGCGGCCGGCCTTCGTCCACGAGGCCATGCAGTTTTTCCTGGAGGCCAAACTCCAGTGGCTGGACTCGCTGGAGCAGCAGGACCTGCTTGCGCTCAATAACGGAAATGACTACGTCGGTTCGGGCGGCTTTGGCTTCACCGAGGAATTGCCGGCGGAGGGCTTCGATGGGTTGCACGTGCGCACCCGCGACATGTGGGGTTTCTGCGAGAACCAGGAAACCACCGCTATCTCCCCGCGCATGTTCAAGGAGTTCATCTTGGATTACCAGATACCCATCATGGAGCGGTTCGGGCTCAACTGCTACGGCTGCTGCGAACCGTTGCATGACCGCTTCGATTACGTACTCACGATTCCGCGCCTGCGGCGCGTCTCCATCAGCCCGTGGTGCGACCGTGAGATCTCAGCAGAACGATTGGGCGCGAACTATATCTACTCCTGGAAGCCCAATCCCTCACGCCTGGCCTCGGAGGTCCTGGACGAGGCAGTTGTGCGCAAGGATATTCGCACCACGCTGCAGATCGCTAGCGGCTGCATCGTAGAGATCATTCTCAAAGACACCCACACTTGCCGGCACGAGCCGCAGCGCTTCGATCGCTGGTGCCAGATTGCGCGGGAGGAAATAGAGCGACTGGGGTAAGGGGTGACAATCGCACCTCGGTGGCCTGAGGCTGGGACTCGCGAGAGGGCCGAGTGAACGATTATCGCCGGCGCGCCGTCTGAGAAGCGAGCATGCGTCCGCGCGTGTAGGGGAGCACGCGGGAGCCACAAGGGGAAGTGCACATGGCCAAGTGGGTCAGTCAGTCGGTGAATATCGGTCCGACGGTCTTTGCCGGGGAAATCCGCGGCCACAAGATCTTTGGGGATGTGCCAGAGGCGCTGGGCGGGCACGACATGGCCATGATTCCCCCCGAGGGCCTCCTGGTTGTGCTAGGCAATTGTATGGGGATGGAGATTGCCCTGGCCTGCAGGAGCAAGGGAGTCCCCTATGAGGGGATGACTGTGCAGGTTGAGGGAGACTGGGACGCGGAGGAGCACTTCCTGTCGAACCTGCGGCTCTGGGTGAGGATGCCGGAGGCCCTGGATGAGCGGGGGCGGCGCACCGTGGAGGCGGCAGTGAAGATGTGCACCATTCGCAACACGCTGATGCGCGGCGCGCAGGTCGAGGTCAACCTAGACGCATGAGGTAACCGGAACCGGTATGATGACTACTCGCAGAGAGTTCCTGGGTACGGCAGCGGGGTTTGTAATGGGAGTCTGGGGAACAGTGACTGGGCTGTGGGCTCTGCCGGCCCAGGGAGGGCCCCCGCCGGGGGCAGATATGAAAGGAGATGCGCAGATGCCGTACACCCTTCCCGAACTGCCGTATGCTTACGACGCACTGGAGCCGTTTCTCAACGCCGAAACGATGCACCTGCATCACGACAAGCACCATGCCGCCTACGTCAACGCGCTCAACGAGGCCGAGCAGAAGATTCAGGCCGCGCAGCAGGCGGGGGATTTTTCCGCCCTTCGGGCCTTGTGCGACGCGCTGGCTTTCAACTATTCGGGGCACCTGCTGCATAGCCTCTTCTGGACGAACATGAAGCCGGGGGGCGGTGGCGCGCCCAGCGGAGCCCTGGCCGAGCAGATCGCCAAGGATTTCGGGTCGTTCGAGGTGTTCAAGGCTCAGTTCTTGGCTGCGACCAACTTGGTGCAAGGCTCCGGCTGGGGGATTTTGGCCTGGGAGCCGGTGGCCCAGAAACTGGTTATCCTGCAGGCCGAGAAACACCAGAATCTGGCCCAGTGGGGGGTGACGCCGGTGCTGGTGCTGGATGTGTGGGAGCACGCTTACTATCTGCAGTACCAGAATCGCCGGCCTGACTTCACCGCGGGGTTCTTCGCGCACGCGGTCAACTGGGAGGACGTAGCCCAGAGGCTGGCGGCAGCCCGCTAAGGGCCTCGCGCGCTCCCTGGAGGTGCGGCTTCCATGCCGCGCCGGCAGGTGGCTGCGGTCGGGCGGAGGATAACCATTTGTCCGGGGGCGGTGCCTCGGTGCACTCTCCTGCAAGGAGTAAGGGCGGGTGTAATGCCTCCACTGACCGCAGCAGCCTCCCTGTCGGCCGCGACCAAGCATTGGCCTCCCATGAACAGCGACTTCAATCTTCTAATCGGCGGTGAAGCGGGCCAGGGAGTAGAGACCACCGGCTCCCTCCTCGCCCAAGTCTTCCACCGCGATGGCTGGTATGTGTTCACCAGTCAGGACTACATGTCGCGGATTCGGGGGGGCCACAACTGCTTCCAGATTCGGGTTGCCGATCGCCCGGTAGAAGCCGTCCGCGAAGAGATAGATCTCCTGGTCGCGCTCGATGAGCGCACCATCCAGGAGGAGAGGGCCCGCCTCGCTGAAGGCGGAGTCGCCCTGGTGGAGGGGGAAGCGGGGTCGCGGCAAGATGGGGTGCTGCCGGTGCCCCTGAGCCGGCTGGCGGAAGAGGCCGGCGACCGGCTTTATCGCAACACGGTGGCCGCCGGCGCGGCCCTGGCGCTATCCGGGCATCCGCCCGCTACCCTGGAAACGCTGCTGGAGAAGACCTTCGCGCGCAAGGGTGAGCGGGTGGTGGCGGGCAATGTGCAGGCAGCGCGGTGGGGCCGGGAGTATGTTCTGAGCCACCATCGGCAAGCGTGCCGGCCGGAGAGGGCGACTTCGGCACCTGAGGGCCGGCTGCTCATCGGCGGCGTGGAAGCCATAGCCCTGGCGGGGATTGCTGCTGGGGTGCAGTTCTACTCGGGCTATCCCATGACCCCCTCGACGGGTATCCTCAACTTCATGGCGCAACACGCCGACGAGTTCGGGATCGTGGTGGAACAAGCCGAGGACGAGATAGCGGCGATCAATATGTGTCTGGGCGCGTCCTACGCGGGCGCCCGGGCGATGACCGCCACTTCCGGGGGCGGGTTTGCGCTGATGGTGGAGGGCTTGGCCCTGGCCGGTATGACCGAGACGCCCATCGTGATTGCTCTAGGCCAGCGGCCCGGTCCTGCTACCGGCCTGCCTACCCGCACGGAACAAGGCGAATTGTGGTTTGCGCTCCACGCCGGGCACGGCGAGTTCCCCCGCTTCGTCTTCGCGCCAGGCAACCCGGAGGAGGCCTTCTATCTGACCTTCCGGGCTTTCAACCTGGCCGACAAGTACCAGACGCCCGCGCTGGTGCTGTACGACCAGTACCTGGCCGATATGCTCATGAGTGTACCGCGCTTCGACTTCTGTGGCTTGCAGATCGAACGGCACTTGGCGACTGAAGAGGAAATCGGGTCGGGCTATGAGTACGCCCGCTATCGCCTAACCGCCTCGGGCGTCTCTCCGCGGGCGATCCCGGGAACGCCGGAGGCTGTGGTGGAGGTAGACAGCGACGAGCACGATGAGCACGGGCACATCATCGAGGATGCGGAGACCCGCCAGGCGATGGTAGACAAGCGCCTGCGCAAGCAAGCAGGGATGCAGGTGGAGGCCCTGCCCCCGCTGTTGGGTGGCGACGATAAGCCGGATATTCTCCTTGTAGGGTGGGGCTCGACCAA
>CALFVE010000082.1 GCA_937928475.1 uncultured bacterium
ACCGGCTCGGGGGAGGCTGAGGCCACCATCCGCGGCACCCTGGCGACCCCGACGGGCACGGGACAGGTCAGGCTGGCACAAGTTAGCTATGATCGTTTCTTTATCAACTCGGTGCGCGCGCCGTTTGCTTTCGAGGCCTCGCCCGAGGGCAAGGGCTATCTGGTTGTGAAAGCAGGGACGATCTCTGCCCAGGGCGCTAGGCTTGACTTCGACGCTGAACTGCGAGGGGTGGGCGCTGGGTGGACCCTGGTTGCTCAGGGCCATGGGCAGGACCTGCAACTGGAGCGAGCCGCAGTCTTGCTGCCCTGGCCTTTGCCCCTGGCCGGCCGCGTGATCGTCCCCGAGGTAACCGTCACAGCCTCCGAGCAAGGAGTCTCCGGCGAGGGGCGGGTGATTGCCGACCGGGTGAAGGTAGGCGACTCTCAGATCACCGGCCTCGACACTCGCTTCTTCATCAATCAGGGGCAGTTGCGCCTGGAACGCACTACCCTGCAAATGGCCGGCGGCAATCTGCAGGCCGAACTCGCCTACGATCTGCATCAGAGGTCCTTGGAGGGAGATTTGGAATTCGCACGTGTGGATGTCTCGGCGGGCCTGAGGCTGATTGCGCCGCTGGCCGCGGCCACGGCGGGCAGCGAGCAGGAGTACGCCAGAGTTCTTCAGCAATGGCGGCAGTGGGGCGTGCGTAGTGAGGGCGAGGTAGAGGGCAAGGTCAGGCTGCGCGGTCCCCTGCGCGGTCTGATTGCTGAGACCTCCCTGGCCGTGCGGCGGGCAGCGTACGAGGGCAAGCCCTTGCCTGACGTCCGGGGCAGCCTGGCGTTTGACGCTGCCGCCCGGTCGGTGCGCGACCTCAGCGCTGAGCTGCAACTGGGCCAAGCTCTAGTCACGGTCAGTGGCGAGGCCAAACTGGACGGCCCCCTCTCGCTGTTTGCCGATGCCAGCAATGTGAACCTGGCGGCGGTGCGCGAGTGGCTCCCCGGAGATCTGGGGCTAGGCGGCGTGGCCGGCGTCACCGTGGAGGCGAAGGGCATGACCGCGTCTCCTGTGATTACCGCCAGCGTGGACGTGCTCTCCGCCTCGGTGCGTGGCGTTGGCTTTGACTTCGTCTCGGTCCCCGTCGTCCGCATCGCGCAGGGCGGCATTGATCTCGACCGCATCGTGCTGAGGCGGCAGGAGCGGCGCATCCTGGGCTCCGGGCATCTGCCCTTTGCTTGGCGTCCCCTCGGCGTTCCTCGGGACCAACCCCTCAACTTCACCGCGCGTCTGGAGAACACCGACTTGGCCTTCTTCCCGCCGGTGTTCGATGAACTTACACGCTTTGCCCGCAGCGGGGCGGCCGCCTCCCAACCGACGGCGTGGACCGACCTGACTGCGAGCGGAAAGGTCAACGCCGAGATTGGGGTGGTGGGGACCTTGGCTCAGCCGTCGCTGCAAGGCTTTCTCCGCCTGGAAGAGGGCGCGGCCGCGACCCCTCGCTGGAAGCACCCGCTCACCGACCTGAGCGCTGACCTCAATGTGCATGGCGCCAACGGCGTCAATACGGTGCAAGTGACTGAACTGGCCGGACGGTGGGACCAGACCCGCTTCCGGCTGGGAGGCAGCGCCGCTCTCGCTGATCTGAGGCCGGCACATCTGCGGGAGAATGTCTTTGACCTGGCCCTGACTGTGGAGGCGGACAGCCAACCCCTGTGGGCACGACAGACGCTGGACGCCCTGCAGGGCACCATCGCACTCACCACCTCCGGGGGTGGGCGCCCCACGGTGCGGATCGAGGACCTGGGAGGCAGACTGGGGGCCGGAACGGTGCGGCTAGAGGGGACTATCGGACTAAGCCAGTTTCAGTTAGCAGCATTGGCCCGCAATGACTTTGACCTGCGGCTTGCCTTCGAGGAGGCGAGTGTCGAGTATCCGGGGTTGGTCAAGGGGGTCCTGACCGGGACGTTGACGCTGACCAACCCGCAAGCGGGAGCGTCGGCCGTCGCCGCCGGTCTGCTCACCTTCGACCGCGGCTGGCTGGGGGTGACGCAATGGGGAGGCAAGGCCGTTCCGGCGGAACTGCGAGGCGCTGGGCCGGAGTTCCCCGACTTCCGGCTGGACGCGGCCTTGGGCCTCGGCGCCAGCGTTGCGCTCAAGACGCCCGCTGTGGTCATGCCCCTGGCGCCCACCTCCGAGGCCCTGGTGGCCCAGGGCAGCCTGCAGGACCCTTACATATGGGGGCGTGTTGATGCCCGCCCCAGCCGGGGCACCTTGCCCGGCACCTCCTTCAGCCTGAGGTCTTTCACCCTCCAACACGAGATCACTTCCCAGCCAGGTGAGAGGGTCCCGCCCAAGCGCCTGGCCCTGACTGGGCACTACTCCGGCTTCGCCGAGCAGACTCTCCCCAATGTCACCGTAGAAGGCAAGAGCCTGGGCCCGGTGCACCTGGCCATGACGATCGAGGGCGACCTGCCCCGCGAACCCATGGTGCGCATCACGGCCGAGCCCCCACTCACGCAGGAGCAGATCCTGGCTCTGGTAGGTTTGGAGGGCTTCGTGCCGAGCGGAACCACCGACCTAAGCGAGTTGTTATCACAGAGATTCGTGTCGGTACTGGCGACCGGCTTCCGCGAGGCGCTCTTTGAGCCGATCGAGACGCAACTGAAGCGCCATCTCGGGTTGGAGGAGTTTAGTGTCAGCTTCTCTTTTGATCAGCCCCTAGAGGTGCGGCTGGGCAAGTACCTGTTGAAGAATTTCCTGGTAACGTATCGGTACAGTCTTATCGGCGGGCGAGAGGAGCAGTGGAACCTGGGGGTCAGTTACGATCTGCCCCAGCGCTACCGGGTGACTTACGGCACGAGCGACAGCGGGGAGAAGCAGTTCCGGGTCACCCGCCAGTGGGCCTTCTGACCGCAGTTGCGGTCGGCCCCAAGTAGCGAATCGCCCCAGGCTTGTGTTATAATGCCGCGACGCCGGTGCGGAGGCGCCGCAGTGCGCGGCTTCGAGATGAGCGCCCACGATGTGTCCGACCATTTCGAGCGCCTGGTCGAGCAAAACTACGAACGCATCTTTCGGGTGATCTACCGCCTGGTCGGGGACTACCACGAGGCGGAGGACCTCACACAGGATACGTTTGTCAATGCCTATCGGGCTCGGAACGGCTTTCGGGGAGACAGCCAGGTCTACACCTGGCTTTACCGCATCGCGGTTAACCTGACCAAGAACCGGCTGGAGCATCTTACTCGCCGGGCCGCGGCGAGCCAGGGCGCGGAGGCCGAAGAGGGGCGGTGGGAAGACGAAGGCCGCGAGGCCCGGCCGGATCGGGAGGCGGAGAATACGGAACTGGGGCAGGTGGTGGCCCAGGCGGTGCTGCGACTGCGGCCAGACTACCGCGAAGTGGTGGTGCTGCGTGAGTACGAGTTGCTCAGTTACGAGGACATTGCCCGCATCCTGGGCTGCAGCGTGCCCACCGTGAAGACCCGCCTGTTTCGGGCCCGCAGCATCTTGCGGCGGAAGCTGGCCCCGTACTTGCACGAGTAAGAGCCGGGACGGCGGAGGGGAAGAGCATGGCCCAGGGTGGTCCGCGGGGTGTAAGGTGGGGGAGAGGGAGCCGTCAATCGCCGTAGGGGAGAGCCAGAGCATGCGCCGATTTCGGAAGCGTCAACCTTGCGCCGTCCTGATTCCCCTGGGGGCTTTGTTAGCCTTAGTGGCTGGGTGCCCGCCGACGTGGGCACAGGACCAACTCATTGCCGCAGTGGAGGTAGAGAAGAACGAGTATATTTCCCGCGACGCTATCTTGGACGCGGTCAAGGATATTCTCCGAGTCGGCGACCCCTACACCGACGAGAAGGCCGCGCAGGCCCGCGCGGCAGTCCTGCGCATGGGATACTTCGCTGAGGTCACCGTCGCCCACGAGGTAGTGCCGGAGGGCGTCAAGGTCATCATCACCGTGGTGGAAAAGCAACGGATCGAGAAAATCGTCTTCGTGGGCAACACGGTCCTCACGGACCGGGCCCTACTGGAGGCGATGCGCACCAATGTGGGCCACATTATTGACGACGAACTCATTCGGCGAGACGTGGGGCGCATCGAAGAGCTCTACGCGAAACAGGGCTACATTGCGCGGGTCGCCCAGGCCCGTGTGGACCGCTTCGGGGTGCTCACCATTGTTATTGACGAGGCCCGCATTGAAGGCTTCAAGCTCGAGGGTCTCAAGAAGACCAAGGAATGGGTGGTGCGGCGGCTGATCGAAACTAAGCCCGGCGCTCTCTTCCGCCAGGAGGAGGTAGCCAAAGACATCCAACGCATCTTCAACATGGGCATCTTCGAGACCGTGAAGTCGGACTTGCGTCCCGGCGAGATTGACCCCACTGCGGTGATCGTAGTCATCCAAGTGGAGGAGAAACGGACCGGGATGGCCTCGGTGGCGGCGGCCTACAGCGACCTGGACAAGTTCGTCTTCATGATCTCCGTGGCCGAGAACAACTTCCGGGGACGGGCCGAGCGGGCCAGCGTAGACCTGGAGGCCTTCGGACGCACCAGTTACGATGTGCGCTTCTACGAACCGTTCCTGGACAAGCATAACACCTCGATGGATGTGAGCGTCTTTGACACCGAGCGCCGGCGCCGCTTCATCGGCGGGGGGGTTCCGCTGGCCGAGGACCGCTTCCGGGAGCGTCGTATTGGCGGTGTGATGCGCTTGAGCCGTCCCATGGCTCCCACCCAGCGGTTTACCGTGGGCCTGCGTTCGGAGGAAGTAACCAGTTCCTTCTTCAACGCCTCGCGCAACCTCGGGCCAGTCACCGGTGTCGTGCTGCCTTTGAGCCTCAGGCCAGCCCAACGCGCGGGTTGGAATCTGCCTGGGGAGTCTTTTCCCCTGCCGGGACCGGGCGATTTCCCCGGCGACCTGATTGTCTCGGCACCCTTGCACCCCGGGGGCCGCGTCAACAGCACTTCCTTACAGTACACCTGGGATACGCGCGACGTCCAGGCTGACCCCCGGCGGGGGAGCTACCGAGACATCTCGGTGGAGATCGCTGGCCAGTTCCTAGGCGGCAAAAACGACTTCAACCTGTACTCGCTGGAAGAGCGCCGCTACCTGCCCGTGCGCGGCGGCAAGGATGTGATTGCCCTGCGGCTGATGGTGGGGCTGAGCAGCGGCAGCGTTCCGCTTTTTGATTCCTTCAGCGTAGGCGGGGCCACCAGCGTACGCGGCTTTGAGCAGGACCGCTTCCGGGGCGAGACCATGGTGCTGGGCAACCTCGAGTACCGCTACCGCATGAGCGAGAGCCTGCAACTGGTGGGTTTCGTGGACGTCGGCGATGCTTACGGAGGCCGGTTCCCGACCATCGTACCCGGCTTCAGCGTACCCGCTGAGGACCAATCCCTCAATCTGCACGTAGGTGCGGGAGTGGGCATCCGCGCCGTCACTCCTCTGGGTCCCATCCGCATTGACTGGGGCCGTAGCAGCGAGGGCTCCGAGGTTCACTTCGGATTCGGCCAGGTGTTCTAGGCCGGCCTCGGTTCCCCGCACTGGGGTGTACCCCACAAGGAGACAGAAAACATGAGGCGAAGTGTCATTACCGTCGCTCTAGGGCTTATGGTCCTGGCCGTCCTGGCGGGCGCCGCCGGGGCCGCCGATCTTCCCGTCAAGGTCGCCACCGTGGACATGGGCAAGATCACCGACAATTACGAGGCCCTGCAGGCCAAGAGCAAGTCCCTTCAGGAGTGGTTTGACGGGAAGAAGCGGTATCTGGAGCAACTCTCCGACTATCTGCTGCTGTCTGGCGACAACTTCAACGAGGTCATAGCGCTACTTAACGCGCCCCAGCCTCTGCCCGAGGATAAGGACAAGCGGCTCAAGGAGTTGCAGGCTCTGGCCGCCGAAAAGGAAAAGACCTTCCGCAACCTGCAGGCCAAGGTCGATCGTTCTCCCCAGGAGGATGAGACCTACAAGTCCATGTGCGACCAGTTCGACGGGGGACGCATGCGCCTGGCCGAGCAGGAGGCGAAACTCAGCGCCGACTACCGGCAACAGATTACCGCGGCGCGAGATGAATTCATGAAGAATGTGGTGAACGTTGCCGAGTCTGTCGCTCGCGCTGAGGGCTTTGCTCTGGTGCTGGACGTCAGTGTTGTGCTCTACGGCGGCACCGACATCACGGACAAGGTCCTGGCGAAACTGAACGCCAAGTAGGCCACGCCCCTTCGGAGCTGTCGGCAGCCGCTGGTAGGTGGGGGAAGCTCTGTGAAGGTAGCATCCGTACGGGCCTGCCGGGCCCGAGAAACTATGGCGCCCACGCAAACGCCAGCAGTGCTCCTGCTGGCGTTGTGTTCCCTGCTGGCCGGTTGTGGTCAGGGCAAAGTTGCAACGCACCCTCCCCTAGGCTTGTCTAAGCCAACAGAAGGGCACGTGTACCTGGCCGAATTGCTGTCCGCGCATCCCCTCTATCCGGCCGCGCAGCGGCTAAGTGAGGAGATTAGCCGGGAGGAGCGCGAACAGGGGCAGGCAGCACCGTTGGCTTCGCTGGAGCCTTGGACTGCCCGGCCGCTGGCTGGGCTGAGCCTAGGCGAGTTCCCTTACGAGGCCTTCCACCGTGATTGGGTGGCTTGGGAGGCGCAGTTGGTGGGCCCGCCGGAATCCGAACAGAGGGGTCTGCCTCCCGATCTGGAGGCCGAGAAACGCTGGCGGTATCGGCAGATCGAACTGGAGGAAGTGCAGGCCCTGGCTCAGGTACGGGCCGAGGAGAGCCGCCGGTTGGCGGCCATTCGCGAAGAACTGGTGCGGGAGCGGCTGGTCGAACTGACCAATGCCGGGCTGAGCGTGCAACTGCCCCCGGGCGAAGCGCGGCAAAAGGCGGAGGAGATACGCCGGCAGATCTGGACCGACATCGAGGAGGCAGTGAGCCGGGAGCGGCAGGCGTCGGAGGCGCGCCTGGCGCTCCAGGCGGAGCGCCTGGCCCGACAGTCGCAACGGTTGAAGACGCAGGTTGACGCCGAACTTGAGGAGGAGGCCCAGGCGCGGCGGGAGAGTCGCCTGCTGGGAGTGGAGGGACCGCGGGAGGAGATGCGGCGCGGCGTGGCCGGGCTTCTCGGGCACCTCGGGATAGACAGCGGCCGCCTCGAGCGATCCGGCGCCGAACCCAGCCCGACTGATCTGCAGGAGGCGGAACAGGCGCGCAACCGGGCCTTTGCGGCGTATCAGGAGGCCCGCCGGCGGCAACTGAGACGCCTGAAAGAGTCCCGGGCGCAACTGATCCGGGCGATGCTGGCGGACCTGCGCTTGGCAACTACGCGAGTAGCGTTCGAGCACAATCTCAGGCTGACCCTGGTCCCGCCGGGCTCGCCCACGCAGGTTGATCTCACCTCGCAGGTGAGGAGGCACTTGAGAACCATCTGGTCCGGGAGAACTTCATTGCAGCCCCACGCGGAGGAGACCGCGAGAAGATGAAGAACGCAGCCTATCCCCTCGGACAACTGGCGGAAATGGTGGAGGGCCGACTTGTCGGCGACGGCCACATCACCATCACCGGAGTTAACAACCTGGAAGAGGCAAAGGCCGGAGAGATCACCTATGTCTCTAGCCCCGAGGTGCTCCCCAAGGGCGAGCGGAGCCAAGCCTCGGCCCTGATCGTCGGCCCGGCGGTGGCCACCCGCGCCAAGCCGATCATTATCACCGAAGATCCCCGGCTAGCCTTCAGCAAGATTCTGGAACTGTTCGCCCCCGAGCGACGCTTGCCCATCGGCGTGGATCCCAGCGCCCACCTGGGCCGCGGCGTGCGGCTGGGCAGGCGGGTGGCCATTGGCGCTCGCGCGGTTCTCGGCGACAATGTGGTGGTCGGCGATGACGTGATCATTCATCCGCTCGTCTATGTCGGCCATGAAGTAACTATCGGGGAGGGCAGCGAAATTCACCCGCACGTCTACCTGGGCGACCGCGTGGTGCTGGGGAAGCGGGTGATTATCCATGCGGGGACGGCGGTCGGCAGCGACGGCTTCGGCTTTCTCCAGACTAATCGGGGGCACCGCAAGATTCCCCAGATTGGGACTGTGGTGGTGGACGACGACGTGGAGATCGGCGCCAACTGCACCATTGACCGCGCCACCGTCGCCGTCACTCGCATCGGTCGAGGCACCAAGATTGACGACTCAGTGCACATCGCCCACAACGTAGTCATCGGTGAGCACTGCCTGCTCTGCGGGCAGGTTGGCATCTCCGGCAGCGTTACCCTTGGCAACGGAGTGGTGCTGGCAGGGCAGGTGGGAGTGACGGACCACGTCACCATCGGCGACGGCGTGATCGTGGGCGGAGGCGCGGCGGTCATCGGGGACCTCCCGGAGCCCGGCGTCTACTCGGGGATTCCGGCTCGCCCGCACGCGGAGGCCTGCCGGATGCTGGCCGGCCAGAAGAAACTACCGGAGTGGATCCGCCGGCTGCGGGCTCTAGAGAAGCGGGTGCAGGAACTCGAGGGCCAGCAAGCGGACTAGAAGCGGTTTCGAGACGCCGGCACGACGGGTGTCTCGCCCACCGAGCGTTTCCGGGATAGCCTGCTCATGGGCGCCGCCTCGCAGCCCCAGCGCCGCGATGCCGCTGGGCCTGGTTTGGAGACCGCTCGCAGAGGCGCAACCAGGGCGCAGCTCCGCGCAAAGACAGAGCAGCCGAGGTCTTGCGGCCTCGGCTGTTTCGCTACCCGCCGTCGGGGTATTGATGGCTCAGGGCTGCCTGGCGCTGGCAACCGCTCCGGCTACGGTCACTTCCCGGCTGATCCTGGTCTCATAGCCTCGCTCATCCCGAGCGACGACCGTGACAGTGAGGCGCTCGCTGTCGCTCGGAACCTGCACAGTTGTCGTGAACCGATTCAGCGCATTCACCGCCACCGGCTGGCCGTTGACCGTGACCTGGGCGCCCTTTTCCACCTGGCCCGAGACTTCCAGATTGCCCGCAGAGACCGTGGCTCCCGCCTCCGGCTGGGTCAGGACCAGATACGGGCCGAAGGTGGCCCAGTCCCGG
>CALFVE010000083.1 GCA_937928475.1 uncultured bacterium
GGCCGCCGTGCATCAGGCACTGCAGGCCCTGAGCAGCGAGCACCGGGCGGTGCTCGTGCTCTACGACCTGAACGGATTCTCTTATGAGGAGATCGGTTCGATCCTGGGGGTGCCGATCGGCACGGTCAAGTCGCGACTCAACCGGGCTCGCAACGCCCTGCGGGAGGAACTGGAGCCGCACCTGGAACTTTTCGAGTAGGCGGTCAGTCAGAGGGTTAGCGCGGCGGAGGCCCAGCCGCCGGAGGCAGTCCGATGGTGTGTGAGCGGTACCGCGAACAATTTACGGATTTCCTGGAGGGCACGCTGGCCGAGCCGGAGTGGCGGGCGCTGGAGGCGCACTTGCAGCAATGCGAGTCCTGCACGGCGGCGATCAAGGACTTCCGGCGCACGGTTTCGGCCCTGCGCAGCCTGCCGCTAGTGGAGCCGCCCCGGACGCTGGCGCGGGCCATCAGCGAGCGGATTGCTCAGGAGGCTGCGCCGGCCGGGGTGGTAGTGGTGAAGCCCCGTGCGCGGCAGCGGTGGTTCTCGTGGCAGACGGCCGGTGCGCTGGCCGCGGCCTGCGTGGTGGTGGCGGTGCTGGCGGTCGCCGGGCAGCGCGCCGGGCTGGTGAAGAGAGCGCTGGTGAGCGGAGGGCCGGAGGTCTCCGCGCCGGCCCCGGCTCCGCCGGTCGGGGAAACGCCGGCCCCGGCCGCGGAGGCGGCGCCGAGCGGAGAAACGGCGGTCGCTTCCGGTGCAGCCGTCGGTGGTCCCAGCCATCCGGCTCACACCGGGACAGCGCCGGGCCGCGCGCCGAGATCGGCAGGGCCCGGTCGCGCGGTGACTTCGGCGAGGCCGCCTGCACCTTCAGTGCGACCAGCGGCTCCGTCCCCGTCTGGCCCCGCGGCGACGGAAACGACTCCACCTGTGCTGCCTGCCAACAGCGGGATGTCGGCAGGCGGCCCCGCTGGGCCGGCGGGACCGGCTGGGCCTGCGGCGCCGGTGGCCGCCGAGACGGCAACGGCCCGAGCGCCCGGAGCGGTGGAGCGAGTGGCCTTCGGAGGCGGGGTGGGCAGTGCGGGCGCCGCGCGGGCAGCGTCCGGTCCGGTCAGCATGGAGATCAAAGTGGACCCTCCGGGTCGGCGGCAGGTCGGCGAGTGGGGGCCACTCAACATTGTGCTCAAGGCCGGCGGCGAGGTGCCCCGCGTGACGGTGCAGGTACTGACCGACGACGCCCTGCAGGTGAAAAACGATGGGTGGGTCTTCGCCGGCCCGCTGGAGCCCAGCCGCCCGCGCCGGCTGACCACCCAGATCCGCGCTCAGCAGCCCGGTATGCATCGCCTGCGCGTGGTTCTTTCCTCGGATACCCCTATCGCAAACACCTCCGTTGATGTATACTTGCGGGGCTACGAGTCGGCTGCGGGCGCCGGGCTGACGCGCCGGCAGTTCCGCTCGGCAACGCTGGCGGCGGCGGTGCAGGCGGTGGCCGCCGACTGCGGGCTGAAGGCCGAGGTGCATCCCAGCCTCGCCCAGCACCGGGTTTCCGCGGATTTCAGCCAGGGAGTCGGGGGGGTACAGGCCTTGCGCCTGTTGGCCCAGATGGCGGGCGGACGGCTGGAGTCCAGCAACGGCGGCTACCGGCTCGCCCCTTAGTTTTCGGCTTCGCACCGGCACCATTCCTTGTTTGCAGAAACAGATCTGACCCGGAGGTTTGCGAACCGCGCCGACGCTCTGGTCGAGGGGGCGCGGCTGCGTACCTGGGGACGTGCGCCACTGCCGGGCAACAGCCTCTCGGGCGGACTCATGAGATATCCATCCCGCATCATCTTGGTAGGCTTGGCCTGGCTTGCCCTCGGCAGACTCACCGCGGATACGGTGCTGCCGGTGGCCGTGGTTCCCTTGGGGAACCTGAGCGAGTACCGCGGGCGGCTCCTGGACCGACGAGCCGCAGCGGCGCTCTCGCTACAGTTCACCGGAGCCTGGAGCGCCCTGGACCCCATCCTCGTGCAGCAGACCCTGGAGGACCTGGGCGTTCCCTGGCCCCCAGAGACTAGCGACCTGCAACGCGTTGCCCTCCGTCTAAACGCCGCCCTGGTGCTCACCGGCGTGGTCAGGCAGGTGCAAGTGCAAAGCCACGGCGCTCAGGTCACCCTGTATCTGGAACTCCTGGAGCCTCTTTCCGGCGAGGTGATCGCTAAGGGGCAGGGCGTGGGAAAGTTCGAGAGCCCCGAGGTCCTCCCTGTGGACGAGCGCGTCGAACAGGCGCTGCAGAAGGCGGCGGGGGTAGCCCTCGGTACCCTCGCGCCCCCGCTCGAGGTAGGCGCCGTGAGGCAAGCCCCCACTGGCGACCGCCTCACCGTGACGCCTGGCGCAAAGGCGCGAGTGTCTGCCAAGATGATTCTCTTGCTGTTCAGCCCAGCCGAGGGGGCCGCGGAAGCGCCCCTGGCTGCCGCCGTGATCGAGAAGGTTACTCCTGAGGGCCTGGACTGCCGCCTGCTGGGCAGGCGGGGGGAAGTTGTGGCCGGCGCCCGGGCCTGGGCGGTGGGACGCTTGCCATGAGTAGCGCCGCTTTCGACCTCGAGCGCGTCCGGACCGGCTTGCGGACTACCCTGCTGGGCGAGACCCTCATCTGGCATCCCAGCCTGGACTCCACTCAAGAGGAGCTGCGGCGGCTGGCTCGCGAGGGCGCCCAGCCAGGTACCGTAGTGGTGGCCGACACGCAGAAAGCAGGCCGCGGTCGCCGAGGCCGGACCTGGTATGACCGCCCTGGGCAGGACCTGCTCTTTACCGTATTGATGCCGCCGGGGATGCCCCGGGAGGGACTGGTGGCAGTGGCGCTGGGCGCCTACTTGGCGGAAGCCCTGGCGCAGGAGACGGGGCTGCCGGTGATGACCCAATGGCCCAACGACTTGGTCATCGGCCCCGCGAAGGTGGGGGGAGTGCTTACCGAGGTCCAGGGGCCGACCTACCTGGTGGGCATCGGGCTGAATGTTAAGGGCCAGGCCACCGAGGTCGCGCAGACTGTGGGGCGGGCGGTGACCACTCTGGAGGCAGCCCTGGGACGCCCCTTGTCCCGCGAGGATATGCTGGCGGCCTGCCTGAATGGCTTGGCCCGCGCCCACGCGGCACTCGTGACGGCCGATCGCAGCCCCGTGGTGCGCAAGTTCTCCGAATTCGACGCCCTGCGCGGCAAGACCGTGGCCATCACCGGCCCTCAGGGAGCAACAACAGGTCAGGCCATGGGCATCGTGGCCAGCGGCGCCCTTCTGGTGCGCACCGGCCCAGTCGTCACTGAGGTAACAGTTGCCGATGAAATCAAAGTGCGGGAAGCCTAGTTGCGGGGCGCCGGCCGCTCGGCGAGTCGGTCTGCCGGTTGTGCTGGGCTGGTTTATCCTGAGCGCGGGAGGGGTCGCGGCGCAGCCTGGGGAGGCCGTGCTGGCCGGGTGCGCCCTGCTCAGCACCGGTCAGACGGCCGCGGCGACGGTGCAGTTCAGCCGGGCGCTGGCTGAGAGGCCGCAGTGTCCCGAGGCCCGCGTCGGTTGGGGAGCGGCGCTGCTGCGCGAGGGGGAGCCGGAGCGGGCGCTCATCGAGTTCGAGGCGGCGCTGGACCTGAATCCGGACTGGCCGCCGGCCCGTCTGGGCCGGGCTGCCGCGCTGCTCTTGCTGGGACGCTGGGACGAGGCGGAGGCCGAGTACGCGGCGCTGGCGGGCCGGGAGATACCGGAAGCCGAGGAGGCCGCCGCCGGACAGGCCTGGGCGCTGTGCGCGCAGGGCCGCTTCGCACAGGCGCGCGAGACCCTGCAAGGTCGGCCGCGTGGGGAGGTCAACTCCGCGCTCGCTGCCTATGTACTCTCGGCCTGCGAGTTCGCGCTGGCTCCGGAGACCGCTCAGGTGCGGGACGGCGCTTCGGCAGCGATGGGCTCCTACGTGGGGCTCGGCTCCTGCCTGACCGCGCCCGGCGCGGCCTGGCTGCGTATTTCCCCCCTGGCCGTTCTGCCTGCGCCGCCCCTGCCTCCGGCGCCGGAGCAGCAGGCCCCGGCGCCGCTGCGGGTCCTGTCCCCAGCGGCCGGCGCGGTGGTGGGCGGGCGGCTTACCCTGCGGGTGGCGGGAAGCCTTCCCCGGGAACCGCAGCGGGTGCTGGCCAGCCTGGGCAGCCGTGTGGTGGGAATGAGCGACACCCTCATTTTCCCCGAGCCTCTGGACACTACCACCTGGCCCAGCGGCGAGCACTGGCTCAGCGTGGAGGCGCGCGACAGACGGGGCGAGGTATTGGGGCGCGGGTCGGTACGCGTCGTGGTGCCGGAGCGAGACTTGACCCTGGCCGAGCCTACCGAGCCCCCGGACCCCTGGGTGCGGCAGACCCTCTCTCGGCTGCTGGCGCCTCGTTTGCTGCCCGGCGTGGTGGAGCAGTTGCGCGGGGAGGTAGCCTGGCACCAGGGCCGCCTGGTAGAAGCCGAGGTCCGCCTCGCGGAGGCCTTTCGGGCAGACCCCTATCTGCCCCGGGTGCGGGAGGAATTGCTCACCGTCAGCCGGGCCCTGGGCTTGCCGGTGATGCAGACAGCGGCCGCGGTGCGGCAGGTTCCCGGCGGAGAGCGGGCGGTGGCGCTAACCTTCGACGATGGGCCTCATCCCAAGATTACGCCCTTCATTCTCGATCAACTCGACCGCGCCGGCGCCCGCGCTACCTTCTTCCTGGTGGGCAAGCAGGTCGAGATGTATCCGGACCTGACCCGGGAGATTGTCGCCCGCGGACACGAGGTAGCCTCGCATTCCTACACCCACCAGGACCTCACGCGCCTGACCGAACTCGACGTGGAGCGGGAACTGGCGGCGAGCCGGGCCATGACCGCCGCGGTGACGGGCGTCCAGGTGGTCTACTTCCGGCCGCCAGGCGGCAACTATGACGCCCAGGTCGCGCGGGCCGCTTCCCTGTGGGGATTCACCCCCGTTTTCTGGACTTGTAACATCTGCGACTTCTACCAGAACCCCAAAGCCCACGTGGTTTCGGGGATGATGAGGCGGATCGAGCCGGGCGGGATCCTCTTGCTCCACAACGGGGAGGACCTGACCACGGAGATCCTCCGCGATCTGTTGCGCGCGCTCCGAGGCGCCGGCTATCGCCTGGATTCGGTCGGTGCCTTGCTGGCGACAAGGAGTAGCGGCCCGTCGGCGAGAAACTACCCGGCGGAATGACCCGCCGCTTCCTGCCTGTCTGCTGTCTCCTGGTGACCCTCGGCGCCGGGACCGGCCGCGTTGGGGCCGAGGCCTGGGACGCCCGCCGCTTTCCCCTCTCCTGCATGCTGGATCTGCGCAGTCGCCTCACCGCTCCCGCCGGCGCGCGCGGCTTCCTCTTCGTGGGCACCGATGGGCGCTTCTACTTCGCCGACGGCACTCGCGCGCGCTTCTGGGGCATCAATGTCGCCAAAGACTCCGTCTTTCAACCGCACGAGGTCATTGATGGGGTCACCGACCTCTTCGCCCGCAGTGGCTTCAACCTAGTGCGCCTGCACCACGTGGACGATGTTGGCGGCCTGCTGCGCCCCGAGCGCATCGGGCTGGCTGAGCGCCTGGATCCCAAGGCGCTCGACGCGCTCGACTACTGGGTCTACGCCTGCAAGCAGCGCGGGCTCTATGTGTACCTGGATCTGCTCGACTACCGCACCTTCACGGAGAAGGAGGGTGTGCCTAACGGCACAGCGCTAGGGCGGGGCGCCAAGCCGGTGGCGCTGTTCAACGAAAAACTGATCAGCCTCCAGATGGAGTTTGCCGAGGAGTTGCTCGCGCGCCACGTCAACCCTTATACCGGCCTGCGCTACCGCGACGACCCGGCCATCTGCCTGCTGGAGATCTGCGATGAGAACAGCGTGGTGGGCTCCTTCAGCAAGTGGGGCCGCATCCCCTCGCCCTATCGCGAAGAACTCATCCGGCGCTGGAATTTCTATCTCCGCCGGCGCTACGGAACCACCGCCGCCCTGCAGGCGGCCTGGGGAACAGGCGCCGGCGGGCTGCGTCCCAACGAGAAATTGGAGAGCGGCACCGTCGCCCTCCCCGGCGTTTCCCCTGATCTGACCGGCTATCAGGTTCGCGAGGCCGAAGTGCGCCGCTTCGCCGCCAGCCTGGAGCGGGATTACCTCACTCAGATGGTAACCTTCCTGCGCAATCTGGGCG
>CALFVE010000084.1 GCA_937928475.1 uncultured bacterium
TCGTGCCGGAACCGTACCTGAGGAAGGCTACCTTCGACTAGCCTTCGGTCCCACTCGCGATGTTCGAGGACAATGCCCTCGTGGCTGGCCTTCACTCGATATGGCCCGACGCGGAACCACTTGCCGGCGGCCTGTTCGCCCGGGACGGCCTTGGGTTCGGATACCCGCGCGCGAACCGCCCGCCATTGGGTGGTGCCCATCGGAGCGAGGTCGGCCACCACCAGAGTCTGCTTGCCGCGCCGCTCAGCGGGGAGGGCCTTCCCGTCCTCGCCGGCCAGCGAAGTTTCGGCAGGAAGCGGAAGGCGGAGCGGCTCGCGGCGCGCGTGCAGCAGGGGGTTGAAGGCAACAGCGCCGGGAACCGGCCCGGCTGACGGCGAGAGCCTTCGCAGAGCGGCATCGCCCAGCCGCCGCGCGGTGCGGGAGACTTCGGCGCAATAGCCCATGACGTGGCGATTCACCGCCTGGCTGTGGCAGCCGCACAGGGAATCGTGGAACTGCACATAGGAGAGGCGTCGCCAGAGGTGCGCTAGCCGCTCCTGCGGATACGGCGCGCCCAGCAGGGAGGCACAGGCGCAAGCGGCTTCACTCACCAAGGTAGCCCACTCGGCCGCTCGGTAGGCTTGCTTGAGGGTGATACGGGTGATGTGCGTCCCCGGCTGGCTGGGATTGAACTCTCCCTTCACCACGGGCGGCTCCGGACAAGAGCGCTCCGCCTCGGCCAGGCACTCGCGGGCCCGGGCGAAACGCAGGCTGACGCCGCGCGGGCAGGGAAAATCCAAGATAGCCCGGATCACCTCTGCGCTGACCAAGTCCTCCTCAGAACCGTACGCGCAGTACACCACTGGCACCTCGACGGCTAGGGCTTCGTGCAAAGAGGCCTGTACTCTCTCGCGGGGCGAGTAAACCACGGGCAGGTTGCAGACATGCGTCCCCTCGCTCACATGGCCCTGAGCCGGTAGGTAGAAGATGCGGCTGCCGTCCAAGCCCTCCCAGAGAATGCCGCGCTGCGCCAAGGCTGGGTCAAGGCCGGGCGTGCGGGCGTCGCGGAAGTAGCGGTAGCCGAACCCGAGGAAGATCTGGGGGAGTTGCGGGGTAAGCCCGAAGGCATCGTCCAGATTGGCTACCACTGGCCGCGCGCCTAGGGTCTCTTCAAACCACAGGCGCCCCAGGAAGAGATTGCGCACCAGCCCCTCGCCCGTGACCAGATTGGTGTCGGGAATAGCCTCCTCCCCACCGGTGATGTCCAGGCGTCCCTCTGCCAGGTATTGTCGCATCAGGCTGAGGGCTTCCGGGTGAGTCTCCAGGTACTCGCGGACAACAACAGCCTGGTCGAACTCGAAGCGAAACTCCGGGAACCGCGCCAACGCCGCCAGGGCCACCTGGTACTGGCGCTCGCGGATGGCGCGTTGCTCCTCCGGCGGCCGCCGCCAAACCACATCACAATGGTAGAAGGGAATGACCATGACTTGTCGGTCGGACATGGCGACTCTCCCGATTGGGCGCAATCGCAGTCAGCGCAGGCGGCAGGTTCGCGGGCCTGGGGCAGGTTCCCTCCTCGCCTTACGCATCACACGCAGAAACGAAAGGGCCTGGGCAGAAGACGCCCAGGCCCTTGCGCTCATCATGGCCCCTACGCGGCGGCGTTAGTAACTCTGCGGCTACCTAGCGCACCACGCGCACCGGGCAGATGTTGCTGACCTTCTGCCCATTTTCCGCCACCACTTCGACGCTCACCAGATAGGCGCCGGACGGCACCAGGCTGCCGGCATCGTTGCGCAGATTCCAGGGCACGACGTTGGTGCCCGCGGCTGCCGGCTGCCCCGCGACCAGGGTGCGAACAGTGCGGCCGGAGATGTTGAGCACCCGGATCGTTGCCTGGCAAGGCGCGGTTACCGAGTAAGTGACCACCACGCTGCCGCGCTCGTGCTGGGCGGTTACCGAGGTCAGCGCCAGCGCCTGCTTGTCCTCCGGGGCGACGGTCAGACGGAAGTGCCGGACGGTAACTCCCTCCGCGTTGCTGCGGAAGGTATACCGCGGCATGGTGCGGGCGTACACTTGGCGCCCGCCGTCCACGTCGGTGAGTGTGACGCTCAGGTCCTTGGGTACCGCGCTGAGATCGGGCAGACTGACCACGACTTCTACACTAGGCAGGTCGGTGGTCACTACGAAGTCCCAGGCGGTGGCGGCTGCGGCCGCCGGCTGCACAGACTGCGCCAGCCTGGTTCCGGCGGCGCCCACCAGGTAGGCGTCCACCGTGCCCGGCATGGTCGGCGCATTTTCCACGATCAGGGTGGTCCCGTTGCTGCTCACCCCGACGGCGGTGGTGAGGTCGGCGCGGCTGCCGGCGTGGGCGAGGATGGGGATGACCCAGCCCCGCTCACCCAGCGCCAGGCTCTGCGGCTCGGCGCTCTCCGCAGCGGCGGCGCCCACCGGCGGGGCGATGCTGATATTGGTCCGCCGCGCCGAGCTCACCCACATCGCCTCCCAGGGCTGCAGGTAGTCGCGGGCCACGCCCACGCCCGGCACGTCACTGATAATCAAGTAGGAGCCGCTCGCCGGGTCATAGACCTGGCCGTAACTGGCCACATCCGGCGAGGAGGCCCGGAAGTTGGCGAACGGACAAGCGGAGTTGAAGGGATTAGCCACCAGGTTCCAGTTGGGGCCCAGGGTCATGCCGAAGGGCACGTTGGTGGGCGTCGCCCGGCCGGGCACGGTGATAACCCGCGCAGAGGGCACGCGAACGGCATAGCCCTTGCCAGGGGCCACGGCCATGAAAGCGTCGCTGCCTGGGTCCCCGGCCCACACGGTGGCAGGCGGGGTGGCTAGCGCATCCCACCGCGAGACCCGTTCGGTCCCGAAGATGGTCCGCGGGTCGGTGTCGCCCAGCGGCTGGCAGGGCACGCCCACCAGGTTCAGACCCGCAGAGAGAGCATGCGCGAAGATCGCCCCGCCGGTGAAGTTCACGCCCGTGGCATTCCCCACGGTCCGGTTCACCGTCACCTGTCGCTGGCTGGGGTTGAAGGCGAAGTCGCTCATGAACGGGACCACGTCGTAGGTGCCTGCCGGCAGGCCGGTGATCGTGTACCGGCCATCTGCTCCGGTGTTAGCCCAGCGGGTCCCCGCCGTCACCTGCACACCGGCCAACGGCGCGCCCGCTCCGCCGACCACCTGCCCAGAGATGGTGTACAGGCGCGGAGTGCCCACGAAATTGACCCGCGTAGCGTTGCCCGTGGTCTGGTTCACCGTGACGTTCGAGGAGGCGGGCGCGAAGCCCCACTCGCTCTTGGTCGGGGTCACCGCGTAGGTGCCCGGCGCCAGCCCACCCATGCTGTAGGAGCCGTCAGGCCCGGTGGTCGTGCTCCGGCCGTCCACAGTGACCACGACTCCGGCGAGGGGAGAGCCGCTGTCGTCCACGACCGTGCCCGATATGGTGTATCTGATCGGGCTGCCCACGAACACCACTCCGGTGGCATTGCCGGCGGTCGCATTCACGGTGACATCCTTATCGGGCGGCGCAAAACTGAACTCGGCCGCCGAGGGCCGGACCGTGTACGTGCCGGCCGCCAGCTCCCCGAGGGTGAAGGTGCCGTCCGCGCCGGTCGCGGTGCTGGCAGTCCCCGCGGTCACCTGCACCCCGGCCATCGGGTTGCCCAGGTTGTTCTTGACCCGACCCGAGATGCTATAGGTCCGGCGCGCGCCCACGAAGTTCACGTTGGTCTGGCTGCCGAGGGTCTCGCTTACCGTCACTTCTCTGCTAGCGGGGTCGAAGCCAAACTCCGCCCGGCTGGGGGTTACCGTGTAGACTCCGGCGAGGAGCCCGGACAGCATGTAGCGCCCTTGGGCATCCGTATTGGTGCTAACGCCGTTGGCCACCACCCGCACTCCCGCCAGACCCAGGCCCCCGGGGCCGGTGACGGTACCGGAGATGCTGTAAATCTTGCGCGTACCCACAAAGTTGACGCCGATAGCATTTCCGGTGGTCTGGCTCAGCGTGACCGCTCGGCTAGGCGGAGCGAAGGTCCACTCGGCCAGGGAGGGAGTCACCGTGTAGTTACCGGCGGCGAGTCCCGTGAACTGGTAGGTTCCGTCGGGAGCAGTGTTGGTAGTCAGGGCCCCGCACTGCACCTGCACACCGGCCACGGGATTGGTCCCGTCAGTGACCCGCCCGGCGATGGAGTAGGTCCGGCGACTGCCCGCGAAGTCCACGTTGGTCGCATTGCCTACGGTCTGGTTGACAGTGACCGGCGCATTGGGTGGCGTGAAAGTCCATTCCGCCAGGGACGGCGTCACCGTATAGGTGCCCGCGAACAGGCCGGTGATGACATAGGTGCCGTCGGCGCCGGTGGTCGCTGAGTGGGGGCCCGCCTTGACCTGAACCCCCGCCAGGTTGCTGCCGTCGCCAGTAATCCTGCCCGAGATAGAGTAGGTATGGCGCGTCCCGACGAAGTCCACGCCGGTTGCGTTACCCCGGGTTTCGTCCACCTGGACGCTGCGGTTCGGCGGCGCAAAGGTGTACTCCGCTCTCTCGGGCGTCACCGTGTAGACGCCCGCGGGCAAGCCGCCAACGCTGTAAGTGCCGTCCGCGGCGGTGGTGGTGGAGCGACCGTCCACCCTTACCTTCACCCCCGCCAGGGGAGCCCCAGCGCTGGTGATCGTGCCCGAAATGGAGTAGGTGCGGCGGCTACCGGTGAAGTTGACGCCGGTGGCGTTGCCGACTGCCTCGCCCACAGTTGCCTGCTGGCTGACCGGCACGAAGGTGTACTCCGCAAGCGTGGGAGTCAAGGTGTAGGTTCCCGCCGGCACGTTGGTGAAGCGATAGCGACCGTCCGCGCCGGTGGCCGTGGTGGCCAGTCCCATCGCCACATTGACGCCCGCCAACGCTCGACCGCTGGTGTCCGCGATATAGCCGCTGACGATGTACATCAGACGCTCGCCGGTGAAGTCCACTCCAGCGGCACTGCCGGAGCGCCGGTTGACGGTGACGGTACGGCTGACTGGCCGGAATCGCCATTCGGACCGCGAAGGAGTCACAGTATAGTCACCTGCCACCAGGCCGGTGAACAGGTAACTGCCGTCGGCGGCTGTGGTGGTGGACTGCGCGCCTAGGCTTACCCGGATCCCAGCCAGGCCGCCACCGCCCGTACCGACCACCCTGCCGCCGATCGAGTAGGTCCGCACGGTGCCCACGAAGTTCACGTTGGTGGCGTCACCGTTGGTCTCGTTTACGGTGACCGGCTGGTTGACCGGAGTGAAATCGTACTCGTCCAGGCTGGGGGTGACCCGATAGGTGCCTGCCGTGAGGTTGCTTAGCGTGTAGCGGCCGTCCGCTCCAGTGGTCGTCTGCTGCCCGCCTCCGCGGATCACAACACCCGCGATCGGCTGGTTGGCGGGATCGGTCACCCGACCGGAGATCGAGTACAGTTCAATAGTCGGCCCGGGATAGGTCCCCAGCGCTGGGTCGGCGACGCCCAGATCCGTGGAGAAGCGGAAGGTATGGGCACCGATACCCAGGGCACTGCCGGGGATGGTGATTTCGAAGATCTCTCCCACCACATAGTTCGGGGAGGTCGGATCTTGCAGCAGCATATCCCGCACCAGGGTGCCGTCCACCGTCACTCGCACCCACGCCGGAGCGTCACCCTCGGGGTCAGTGTAGCGGACCTGGAACAGGAAGTTGTCGGCAAGAGTCCCGCGCGCGGGGCTAACCGGGGCCAGACCGCTGGTGCTAAGCGTCGGCGGCCGGTTGCCCGTATCCACGTGGAAGCGCTGCACTACGCTCCACACCGACACGTCGTTGTTGTCGTCCATGGACTGCACACGCCAGAACCAGGTGCTGCGATCGGGCAGGGGAACCGTGGTCACGTTGGTCTGGCCCCGCGGCGTCGTAAACTGGTAGGCCACGGTAGCGAAGTCCGAGGTGCGCGACAGTTGCACGATGTAGGCCAATTCCGTGGCCGGATTGCCCGGCAGGGGGTCGTCGGGGTCAGGATCAGTGGCCTTGTTCCACCGCAGGGTAGGGGTCAGGGTGGTTACCGTTTCGCCGTTGGTCGGCAGGAAGCCCCCCACGGGTGGGTTGGGCGGCTGGTTGGACAGGTTCACCCAGAAGTTTTGCACCGGACAGTAGTCGGAAGCGTTTCCCATCTCATCCAGGGCACGCACCCGCCAGCGGTACCGGGTGTTGTCCACCAGGTCCACGTCGAGGGTGATGCGGGTAGTGCCAGGAGCGGTGACCCGGTTGAAAATGAAGGGGCCACCGAAGCCGGTGGCGAGGTAGGTTGCCTCGTCCACGAGCTGGACCCGGTAGCGCAAGGTGTCGGGCGTGTCGTCGGGATTGGGATCAGTGGAAGCCCCCCAGCGCAGGGTCGGCCGGATCTGGTTGACGATCCCCCCATCACTGGGCGAGTACGGTGCCGGCGGCACCGTGGGCGGGTGGTCGCCCCTCACCGTGAAGGACCAGGCGGCCGACCAGGCGGAGGCCAGCGGCACAGCCGGGGCCGGCGCGGCCGGAGGCCGGCCGGGGTCAACCGCCCGGACCTGCCACCAGAAGGGCACGCCATTGCGCACCGCCCCGGCGGGCAGTTGGAACTGGTTTACTCCCGCCCCCACTGCAAACTGCGTGGAGTTGGTGAACTGATCGTTGTCGGCAATGCGGATTTCGTAACTAAGGTCCGCCGCTGCCGTCCCCGGATCGGGGTCCGGCGTCGCGGCCGGGGTCCAGCGCAACCACGGCGTCAGCGTGGTAACCGTGGTCCCGTTGGCGGGCTCGGTCAGCACCGGAGTGCCCGGGGCCTCATTCAGCGAGTTGACGAAGAAGTCCGCCTCGGACGACCAAGCCGAGTTAGCTCCCTGCGCGTCGCTAGCCCGCACCCGCCAGCGCAGATGGGCGTTTTCCGGAAGCGCCACGTCAACCGCCACATTGCCCACGCCCACCACATTGCCTGTGAACAAGGGGCTACCATATCCGGGGTCGCTGAACAAGGTGACCTGTACCCGGTAGGTGAGGCTCCCCGGCGGGTCGTAACTATCCGGGTCGGTGCTCTGGCGCCAGGTCAAGGTCGGCTTGCGCGAGCGGACCACGATGCCGCCGCGGGGGTTCAGGTCCGTGGGCGCGGAGGGAGCCCGGTTCGGCTGATAGGTGAACCGGAAGACTCCGGACCAGGCCGACTGCTCGCCTTGCTGGTCCACCGCCGCCACGCGCCAGAACCAGGTTCCCGGCGTGAGGTTGGTGGGGATGGCGAAACTGGTAACACCCGCAGCCGTCGGGCCGTAACTGCGCTTGTTCGGAGTGTTGAAGGTGCTGGCGGTGTCCACTTCCAGCCGGTAGACCAGGGAGTCAGCCTCGTCGTAGCGATTCCGATCCGCCTTGGGAGCGGCTGGCGTCCACTGCAAGTTGGGGCGCGCCGAGGGAATCTCCGCCCCGTCGGCTGGGCTGAGCGGCACCGGGGGCTCCGGCGGCAGGTTGGTCTCGATGACCGGCACCGGATTGGTGGCCGGCGTATTGTTCACCAGCGCGGTATGCTTCGCATTGTTCGCCTCGAAGAGCACTCCGTACAGGCCCGGCACCGTGAGAGTGACGTCGTAGTAGTAATCCTTGCCGTCCTTCACATTGGTATCGGCGGCGCTAACCTGCAACAAATCATAGACCGCCACGATCCCGTTGGGGTCGGTGACCCGCACTCGGTTAGTCTGGGGCAAGTCGCCATCTAGGTCGGTGTACGTGACCCGCAAGCGGAAGGTGGAATTCGGCGGAGCAACCAGCCGGTTGGGCGTGGTGGCCGTATTCAAGAACGAGTTGGCGGTGGTGCTGACGGTAGCCCCAGTGAGAGTGGGTGCCCGGTCCTGAATATTGGGGCCGTCATTGAAGCCGTCGGCAGGCAGCCGAGCGTTGTCGGCGCCGTCCGAAGCCAGGAAGAAGTACTTGTGCGCGCCCAAGATGAGATGGCCCGGCTGCACTCTCAGGTAGTACTCTCTGCCATTGGTGTAATCGGTGTCGTTAGGATCGGTCGGCCCGGCGGCAAGGACCCAGGCCGGATTGCCGACGTTGGTCAGCATGTTGACGCGATCGGCAGCGGTGAAGCCGTCAATGTATAGCCACAGTTCCGTGGGCGGGTTGCCCTTGACCCCAGCGTAGTGGTCGGTATCGGTGTAGGTGACGCGGTAAGTGACCGTGCTGTCCAGGTTGGGCGGCTGGGCGGGGTTCGGCGTCCAGGTCACGCTGGCTCCGGAGAGGGTCGGCGCGGTGTTGGGGTGGACCGCCGGGCCGAATTGACCTTGTTGCGCAGCCGCGTCGGCGGGGAAGTCGCTGGCGTTGAGCACCGCATTGGCCGTGCCGTCGTTGGCCCGGAAGGTCAAAGCGTACCCGTTGATGTCCGCTACCGCAGGTAGGCGCAGGTCGGCGTAGTAGGTCCGCCCCAGTTTGATGTCGTTGCTGTCTTCCGCCGAAAGGTTAACCCACTGGGTAAAGGCGCCGTAGGAATTCGCCGCCTGATTGGCGGTGTTACTGATGCCCACCTGGATCATCGCTGGGGCGGTGCCGTCCGGGTGGGTATAGCGGACCCGGAAGCGGAAGGTGGTCGCCGAGGTGCCGGCGTTGGGGTCTACAGTAGTCTGGCTATCCCCCACCCCGTCGGGCGTGGTCGCAGAGACCGCGGGAGCGCTGAGGGTGGGCCCCGGGCTGGCGGCGGTCAGCGACGGGCCGACTGAGTAACTAGCCGCCACCCCGAAGCGGTCACCGCTGGGCAGGTTGGTGAACTCCCCCACCTCCCCCGGGGAGGGATACAGCCAGGTCCCCCAGTTGTCCGCGAAGGTGAAGGCGTAGCGCAAGGAGCGCGGCTGCCCCAACAGGTGGAACTGGTTGAAGACGAAGGAGTAGTCCTTGCCGTTGCTGTAGGTGGTGTCGCTGGGATCCACGTCCTGCATGGCCCCGCGATAGACGATCACGAACTGGTCGCCGACCTGCACGCCGTCCCCGGCGGGGTTGCGCTTGGTGACATCGTCTACCAGCACGGTCTGATCTAGCGTGAAGGTGTAGGGCCCCGCGCCGGTCACGTTGGCGATGCGGAAGTAGTGTCCCCGCGAGGTGGCGTTGGGGTTGACCTGCCCGCTGATCATCTTGATGTACCAACCGTTGAAGTAACTCAGCGGCGGTATCACCGTCCGATTGATATTGGCCGTGATGGTAGTGGCCGATCGGGCCAGGACGGTGCCCGGCAGGGGATTGCCGCCCGCGTCCTGGTTCAGCTGGAGCATAGGGTCGTAGATGTCCACGAAGGCGTAGCGAGGAGGATCGTCGTCCAGGTCGGTGTAGCGTACCTGGTAGGTAAAGGCAGTGCCCTCCGGCCCGGTAGTGGGACTCACCGAGGCATTGGACAACTGCAGCGGGTTGTTGACGCGGTTGGTGTCGCCGCAGGTCAGGGTCGTCTGGCCGGCCGGCGTGTTGCGCGGATCGCGCGGGAAGTAGACCCTGCGGCTGCCGTCGAAGGCCTCAAAGTAGAAATAATGGATGCCTGGCGAGAGCGTGGTGGTGTAGACGTACCAGTTGCCAGCCGGATGCGTGGTGTCGCTTTTGGTCATCCGGTGATACACATAGTTACTCAGGTTGCGGTGGTCCAGGCTGGCGTTCTCGAGGATATAGACGGCGACGTAAACCGGATCTATGCCGGCGGGATCGTAGTACTTGACATAAAAGTCATACGTCATTCCCGTGGTGCCGCGGCTTCGCCCTTCGTTGATCAGTGGCCAGTAGTTATAGTTCGGCTGGGGACGCAGGCCGAAGTAGGTTTCGGGAGCCCAAGCAGGGGTGGTATCCAAGATGTCGTTGGTGCAGCCTCCCCGGGCCAGGACCGGCCGCACCGTGACCTGCAGCGGCCCAGGTATAGGGCGCAGTTCGGTATCGTAGGAGGCTGGGGTCGTACCTGCCTTGTCGTCGTTTCCGGTAGGATAGGCGGCCGTGGGAGTATCAAAGTTGGTCAGGTCACCCCGAGGACGGTAGTCGGCGGTGGTCTCGAAGCGATAGTCGAGCACCCCCATCGCTACACCGCCGGAGGGATGTGACCAGGCGGCAATATCCCAATAGCCGAAGGAGGTGTATTGGTTGTTTAGCACGTGGCCGGGGACCGCCGCGACTTGGGGGGAGAAGACAGTGCCCTGGGCGTTATCGGGCTGCAGCACGTACACATACCATACTCCGGCGGCGTAGTCAGCCGGTGTGGCCGCTGACTCGGCTTTGCCGTTCTTCTCGGTGTCCCAGACCATGAAATGCGGGCGCATCACTCCGGCGTAGTCCTCGATCCACAGGACAACGCCGGTGGGTCCTCCAATGGTCTCCCACGGGTCGTCCACAAACCGGCGGAACTGCCGCGGCCGCAAACCGTACTGGTGGGAATAGCGCACCGAGAAGGTATACCGCGAGGAACCGGAGCCGACACCGAAGGAGGTGGGCCCGTCGTCGGGGCTAATGGTCAGCGGAGACTCCCCGTCCCAGGCGATCTCCTCGAGGTTCTCCGGGGACACATCAAAGCGCGTCCACTCTGCAGTTTCGTTGTCCAAGCGGGGAGCAATGTAGCGGCGGGTCTCTACCGTGAACTTCCATTGCCCGGCGGTAAACCAGGCCTCGTGCGCCTTGTCAATCGTAACCCAGAACTCCTTCTGGGGGGCGGCGGGTGGGCTAACCGCCTGCGTGAACTCCTTCTCGTGGAAGACACCCGGGCTAGCCAGATTCTCCAGAATCAGGAACATGCGCACGGGATGACCGGCCGGATCGTTGTTGTAGGGAGAAGTAGCAAAGAAGGTGAAAGTGGTGTTCTCCGTGCCGGCATATACCCCAGTGCCGGTACCTGGCACGGGGAACATGTGGAGGTTCGTCGGAGGGCCGAGCACGAAGGGGCCGTTGTAGACATTGGCGTTCTGCGGCGCGGCCAAGCCCTCAGCATCCACAAAGTTGAACTGGTAATGATACCAACCTGGGTTGGTGAGGGCCACCTGGTAGGTGTAGGTCCGATAGGGAGGAACTGTGGGGTCCTGCCCCCCGGAAGTCATGTTCGCCCAGGCGCCCCAGGTCCCGTCCGGATTCTGGATGCGAATCTGGGCGGTAGTGGGGTTTGAGTTTTCGTCGTCGCGGTAGGTAACGGTAAAGGTGAAGATCTCACCGGGCAGGCCCTCCGCGCGTGCGACGGTAGCCCCGCTGAGCGCGGGCGCGGTGACGGCCCACACAGCCAAGCCCGTAATGAGCACAGAGAGGGCGACGAGGGAGAGTACTACGAGGGTGAGGGTTCGACCGCTAAGACGACGCATAGGTCCTGCCCCTTTCGGCGCATCATGAGGATATGATGTGACACGCGATGGCGGCGGGTGCAGCCCCCGGTCGGTTGGACTCGACCGTGCCGGCCGCGCCAGGCACAAGACAAGCAACGATACTGTAACAAACGACGCCTAAGCCTGTCAAGCGATTCCCATCGCGACGATGATCGGCGGGGAAAAGGGGGAGCGGAAGGTTCCCCAGCGCCGGCTGGCGAAGGGGGCCGTCCACGAGGTGCAAGCGGCAAGCGGGTCTCTGCCCAGTCCCAGGCCCTGAAGGAGTGAATTGCGATGCTGCGCGCAGCGACGACTTGCTTGCTCTGCCTGATTCTGTTGCTGAGCCTAGCGGGTGTCTTCGCGGCGGAGCCCCCCGCTCTGTCCCTACCAGGGGTGCGGGTGCTGGTCTGTTGTGGCTATTGGGACCTGCTGGCCATTCCGGCGGTGCAACGCCTGAAGGCAGCCGGCGCGGAAGTCCGAGGCGGCAGCCTGGCGACCCTGACCTGGGAGCAAGCGCGGCAGTTCCACGTGATCACCACCGTGGACGAGGGTGAGCCAAATCAACCGGCCACCGGGGAAGGGCCCGTGCAGGTGCTGGAAAGATTCGTGAAGGCCGGCGGTGGCCTGCTCTTCTACAAGAATTTCTATGGCTGCGAGAGCGCCGACCAGTACCTGGCCCCGTTCGGAGCCTCGATTCCCACCGAGTTGATTCAGGACCCAGCCCATGCCTACAAGTCGCCGGTGGGTTTTAACCTCGACTACGCCTACACCACCAAGGTGACGCCCGGCCATCCCGTCACCGAAGGGGTGAAGACGGCCTGGTACTCGGCCCAGCGCGGGTTTATGGCGCATACCTGGCCGATCAAGGTCTCGCCCGACTGGCAGGTGCTGGTGACCGCCGAGCCGGAGGCGAGCTCCATCTGGGTGGGCGGCCTGCACGAGGAGGAGAAGTGGAAGCCCGGTATGTATGCGAGCGCGCCGCCTTTCATCGCTGCTCGGGAGTACGGGGCCGGCAGCATCGTGCTCATCGGGATCTCGCCCTTCGAGGTCTTCCTGGGCCAGGGCCTGCCCGCCTACCGAGACGTCGCTCTGGAGAAAGGCGACGGCCTGCGGCCTAGCGACACCTGGCGTCTTTACGTGAACGCGATGAACTGGCTGGGTTCGCGGGCGCTGGCCGCCGCCCGCGGCGAACCCGCAGACACCAAGATTGGGCAGGGCGAACTGCCGCCGGTCGAAAACCCCTGGGCGAAGCCGCACACCTACGACTGGAGCCAGGACGTCTTCGGAGGAGATCTATGCACCAACCCTGCGCGAGGCGTGATTGGCCTCCACTCTACGCTCTCTGACGGCAAGGCCACGCCCCAGGCGCTGATTGCCAAGGGCAAGGCACTCGGCCTGCAGTGGCTTGCCTTCACTGAGCGCCTGGAGAACTTCTCCCCGGAGAAGTGGGAGCAACTGCGGCAAATCTGTAAGGAGGCCTCCACCCCTCAGTTCTGCGCGTTGCCCGGTTTGGATTATGCCGACCAGGCCGGGGCGCGCTACGTCGTTTTCGGCGATTTCGACTGGCCCCCGGAGAAGGTCTTCTCTGACGACAAACAGCGCATTATCTCGCCCATCTGGTGGTTCAACATTGGCTGCTCTCCGCTGGGTCCCTATGACCTGGGCCACTCGCCGCTACGCTGGTGGGACTTCTCCATGTATAGCATGTCGGCGGTGCGCACAACCATCGCCGGCAAGCAGGTTGACGAGGCGAAGGAAGCCTACCGCAATCAGCACGGCCTGCACGACGATCCCTTCCCCATGGCGGTGGAGATGGTCTACGACGAAGCCGGACTGGAAGACGCTGCCGGGCGCATGTGCACCTTCATCATGCAGGACCAGCCGGGCGATGTCGGCAAATTCTACCGCGAGCACAATTACTACAGTTCCTGGTGGGGCTTCGCCAGCGACGGGCCGGTGGTGACCGACTGGCGGGCAGTAAACGAGACGCGCGTCACCGGCGGCCAGTGGTGGCTGCCTGGCACTGAGCAATATCGGGTGAAACTGTCCGCTCGCTCGGAGGCGCCGATTGTGGACGTCTCCGTCTACGATGGCCCGGTCCTGTTCCGCCGGTTCAAACCGAATCAGAACAAGGTCACGATCATCTTTGACGCCGTTCATGACCAGCAACACCAACTGACCGCCGAGATCACCGACGCCAACGGCAAGCAGGCGATCACCGGCGGGCTCTCCATCCGCGACTGGCTCAACTACCGATTCATGTGCAGCGACCGGGGCAACTCGATTTGCGATGGGGTGCAGGTGGACGAGTTTGGGGCGTACCTGACCGGGCCGACCGCACCCTACCAGCGCAAGATGACGGCCTTCGGCGTCTGCGCCGGCTACGGCGAGCGGCATTTCGTACAACTGCCGCCGTACTTCGACGGGGGCATGAGGCCCATTGGCCTGCACATCATGCCCCGGTTCCAGATTCCCGGCTACACCTATATGCCGGCGGGGGCTACGCCTGAGGCCAGGAACCAAGTCTGTGTGGCTTCGCGCGACGGTATCCTCCAGGGGGATGACATCGTCGGTTACTTCCCTGGAACCACTGATTCCTGGAGCCCGAAGTTCGCCCCTCAGGATGTCGAGGGGCTGAAGGTGTCGTATCGCTATCTAGACATCACGCCGCGCGCGCATGACCCCGGCGTAATCCTGGTCGAGGGCAATTTGCATTTCGAGAGGCCGATGAGGCTCGAAGGGGCACACCTTTTCTCGGTTTTCCACACCAGCCAACCGGGCGAGGGCGACCACTATGCGTTGTCGCTACCTGGTCTCCAGGTCTCCGGGATGCTCAGCCAGGAGCCGTATAATGCTGCCGGTAGAGCGGCTCCGGGCAGTTACGCATGCGCCTATCCCTCCCTGTGGGGGTCGAGCGGAGTGATTGTCTTGGACGAGGGGTACAACCTGAACCTGTACGGCAAGGCGCCCAGCATACATCTGGGGCTGTCGCTGGCCGACCTGCCCCGGGAGATGCAGGCCGGGGAGGACTGGCCCTACCGCTTCGTGCTGATGCGCGGTCCGGCCCGTGAACTGCCCAACACTGCTTTCTGGGAGCGCTTCGTCCAGACGATGGGCATCCGGGGCAAGCCGGCCTACGAGGTTCGAGACATAAAGACCGGCGAGGTCAAGAGCACCAACTTTCTCCTCGAACTGGCGCCCCAGGACAGCGGGTTCGTGGGAACCGTCACCGGCGCCGACTTGCCCATCCGCCTGCCGGTGCGGGTGGCCGGCATGAACCCCAACTGGGCCTTCGCGTGGTTCGACTTGGACCGTAAGGAGTGGTACCCCAGCGCGGTGGACGGGAAGATCAAGCAGGGGTACTTCACGCTCGACACCCGTCGGGGCAACCATCGCTTCTTTGCGGGGCACCCGGTGCTGTGCAGCGACCCGGAAGTCCGGATAGCGGTCTTCAGCGATGCTAAGTCGCAGATCGCCGCCGACCTGAACAACGTGGCGGACAAGCCGGTCACGGTGACCGTGCGCCTAAACCCGGCCCTGGGCGAGGCCCCGGTGCAGGAGGTCAGCCTCGCGCCAGGAGAACTCAAGCGCGTAACTTTCGCCTGGACGCCAAACCCCTAGGCCAACAGCGCCTACGTCTTCCGCGCTTCCAGGAAGAGGCGGCGAGGCTAACGGAATCTGAGGTGGCGCGATGCTTGGCCGCACGCGGTCGGGACTACTCTACTCTCCTGCCGCTGACCGCCTCTAAACCAGGAATGGTGGCTCGCGCGGCGATCAGCTGCCACCAGTCCAGGTCCTCGTGCAGGCTGCCGGGAGATTGGCCCACGGCACGGTGCGGGAGGTGCACTCCGTGCACCTCCACCGGCGGACCAGCAGATCGCGGGGCGAGTAGAAAGAGTCTAGTCCCGCTTGGACCGCCTGGTCATCGCCCACTAGTTCTCCCCCGGCGACCATGATGAAACAGCCCATCGCTGGGAAGTTGTCGTTGGCCTCCACGAAGAAGTTGAAGTCGCGTTGGATCAGCCGAGCCTTGCGGGTGATGGTGTCAAGGAGACTCTGCGTGTGCTCCGGTGAAACCTTACCGGGATGGCGCAGAGGGGCCTCGATAAGGTTCATTATGCTGAAGTCGTCGCAGGGTCAAGCATAAGGCGCGACAGCACCAGATTGCCGCAGGCCACATCCTGATCGTCGCCAGCCATCAGCGCCGTGACGCAGTTGACGCGTTCGCGCAGGTAAGAGGGACCGGTCGGTAGCCGCTTGTGGTTGCAGTCGAAGTCAACCTGGTCGCTGACCAGGCACTCGCCGGCTTCGCTGAAAAAGCTGCGGGCGGCCTTGCGCACCAGGCTCATCAGGTAGTCGCCACGTTGCTTTTGGAGCCGAGGGTCCCAGGGTCGAAGAGAGGGGTCAGCGTGGGGGCGTTGGTCAGCCATTTTGTGTCCTGCCTTCCGAGAAATTTCTTGCGGGTTCCACGCCCGCGACGGAAATGCCTGCTCCGATGGGTTGCCGTTGATCCCACGAAGCTCAGCAGAAAAGAAACGGCCACAATTTGCCGCGCTTGAGCAGGAAATCAGGTGCCGGGGGTGAATCGGGTAGGTGTACGCTGGACTGCGGCGCTTCTAAGCGCCAGTGGCTGGCCGCGATTCACCCGGCGGGTGAGTCGGGCCTAAGGAAGGTCTCGACTATGCTATTCGGACTCAGCGCGTGGGAACTGCTGATCATCCTGCTGGTTATCCTGCTCCTCTTCGGGGCCTCGCGCATCCCCCGTTTAATGCGCGGCCTGGGGCAAGGAGTCAAGGAGTTCAAGCAGGCGATCCGCCCCGAGGAGGAAGCCGGGGAGCCGGCAGAAGCAGCGCCCACGGAGAAGCCCTCTGACAGCGAGGAGTAGCCGGGTCAGATAGAGTGTTTGCGCCAGGTGCGCGGCGGGCAAGGGCTGCGCACCGCGGCGCCACCCCTTACCGACGGGCGGCGGTTAGATGCACCCACTCCTATTCGCACAGACTGCCCGGCGGGAGGGGAAACCATGCCACGTCTCCGTTTGAACCTCGCTGCACTTCGCGAGAACCGCTTGCCTGCGCCCCCGCAGCAGATTCCCATTCTGGAGCGACTGCTCGCCAACGAGGGGGCCCTTACCCTTTCCCGACGCGAGTTGCTCGGCCTGGCCGGAGTCGCCGCGCTCACAATACCTGACCTGAGCAAGGGTATCGGCTCCTCCCTGCTGGGCGGATTCCAGTTCCTCGCTGAGGGCCGCCGCGTCCGCTTCCGCCTGGCCGGGAAAGACCGATGGGTGATTGACACCCGGCTCTTCGCGGGGACGCCTCGCCTGAAAGCGGACCAAGGCCCCGGGTGGCTTCGGGTGCGGCTCACCGGGGCCTACTTCCCAGGGACCCGTCTACCGGCTGACTTCGACTGCGAAGCACGGCGGGGTTTGGCGGGCTGGCGCATGCGGCTCAAGTTTGCCCTTGGTGATCTTCAGGCGGAGGTTCCCCTGGAGAGTTGGCTGGCGGGGGCCGAGCCCTTTTCGGCGCGGGGGGAGGTGCAGGCGACTGCCTGCAAACTAGGGGGCGGCGCTGGCCTGGCTCTGGCCGGGTCCGCGCGAGCGACTTTCCTCCCGGACTGGACGCTGCGCCTCTCGGGTCGCCAGATTGCCCGTCTGTCGCTGCCCGGCGCTGAAATTGCCGCCGACACGGTCACCCTTTCCCTCCCTTCCGCTGCAACCCCCAGTCTGTTGAGACAGCCCCCGGCACGGCGAACCCTGTTCTGCCTGGAACGCGGGAACCGTCGCTGGCCCCTGGGTCGGGTCCTGGCGGCCGCGCACGGCGAGCGCCTAGTAGCCGACGACCAGGCCTTCGAGTCGGTGACGGTGGAGGTCGGTCAGACCCGACTGGGCACCGTGCGGGGGGCGATGGTCGCGCAGGGGCCGTCGGAGGAGGCAACGCTCTACTTTCGGCCGGGAGGCGGGCTGAAGGGAAGCGACGGCGGCGACTTCGCTCTCCCCTTGCGCAACGCCCGCTATGCACTGGCCTTCGAGGGGGGGCACGCCGCAAAGCGCAGTCCTGGCTGACTACCCGCGGGAGCCGGTTTGGATGCGTCTGGACGGATGTGGCCTGCACCTGGGAGGCGAGGGCAGCCGACCCTTCGAGGCGGTGGCCGGCAGCGGCCGCTCCCGACGCCTGCTCTGCGAACCGGCCTTGCTGGGACTGGCCGCGGCCCTGCCCGGTGTGGTGGTGAAAACCGCTCCCGCGCCCGAGGGGACGAGGGTGGCCCTCTTGGCGGCCGGCGAGACTGCGGCTCCACCCCCCAGTCGCGCCCCGAGTGCAGCCGCGGAGACGACCCCTCCCGCCGGCCGGGTGCTCACCGGTCCAGAGCGAGCGGAACTGGCCCTGGGGCTGCGCCCCTTCACCGTGTCGGTAGTGCGTCCGGAGGACCTGCTCGTCCTCGCCTTTCGCTTTGTCAACCTGGAACTGCAGACCAAGAGCGGACAGACTGCACGCCTGGTGAGAAGCAAGGCCAACCAACCCGCTTACGTGGTAGTCGAGTTCCCGCCTCAGCACATTGGAGAGGAGGCGCTCTACGAGGCGGACGCCAACCTGCCCACGAGCAGCGCCTACCATCCGGAGGGAACCCCGCCTGACAAGGACGCCGGCAAATCGGATGCGGATCCCCCCAAGCCGCCGCCGGTCGGAGCCATCCTCGCCGGCAACAGTCGCCCCTCCTTCCGCGTGCCCGACCAAGTCAAAGAGATTCCCTATACCCTCAAGGACCTGTTGGACTGGTCGAAACTGGAACTGGCGGTATCGCCGCTGGCTCTTCCACCGCCCATGCCGGCGCATTTCGAGATCAAGCGTGAGGCCGGGCGGGTCAAGGTCATCCCCCGTCCGGAGCGCCCAGCAATCGGCTCTCTGCGCGGCCCGGTGGTCGCGCCGCGGCGCCCTGGGGGGGCTCCCGCTCCCGCTGGTGCCGCTCAGCCCAGCGCTTCCGTCTCGGCCCTCGAGGTGCGCCCCGAACTGGTGGACTCCGGCCTGGTGGCCAGCATGATGGCACTGCTGAAGATCAAGCCACCCGCTCCCGAGGAGACCGCCATCGAGGCCCCCTACCGACTCACTCTCTCGCCTAACGAACTGGCCGGATTCTTGCACTCTACTGACAAGGTCACCCGGCGCGGCCGCACCGAACTGTGGCATACTCGGCTGGGAGTGCGGGCCAGCGACGGTCACCTGTACGACCTGGGCTACGAGTACGCCTGGGACGGCACCGCCTGGCGCGTCACCCGGGTCAATCCGGACGAGGATACTTACGAACGGCTGCGCACCCTGCGCGCGATCTGGTCGCCTGACTACTCAGAGACGGCCCCCCCTCACGACAACACACCCTTCCGCATGTCGTTGGACGAGCATGATCGGTGCGAGTTGGTCACATTGATGGCCGACTATCGCATTCCCGACTGCCGGTCACGGGTGACCACCGCCAAGCGCCTGATGCTGACTTCGCTGGGCGTCTGGCTGGATACCCGGTATGGCGCGGAACTCCCGCTGGGCCAGGGCCTCTCCGTGGAGGAGTGGCGGCACCAGGCTACCATGGGTCGCGATCAGTACGTGCGCGTAGTCTACAAGGGTTATCTTTTCCCCTTCGGACACCGGGCGGCGTTGATCAAGGTGACAGAGCGCAAGTTCGAGCGGGTGGGGGCCCAGACCATCGCCTACCTGCGGCAGCGCATGTTTATCGTGGTCCGCGAGCCGGAGAAGGTCTATCCGGCCTTCGGTCAACCCAATGAGGGGCGGGCCATCCCCTTCCGCCGGGCGCAGATCACCACCGTCACCACGCCCAATCTGGGTAAGCCAGAGAACAGCGCAGTCTTGCCTGCGGGCTACTCGGCTCAGGCCGCTTTCTGGCCGATGGTGGCCACCGAGCCTTTCCCCTTCCACATGGTGGTCGAGGACTGGGAGGGCCAGCGGTCTGAGTTCAAGGTGCCCATGATCTTCGTAGGTGTAGAGGGGGCCCAGGGCGGGAAGGTCGGAGTGGCCTTCGACCAAGCCAGCGCCCAGAAGGTGCGAGACCACTACCTGCTCCCGGCCAACGAGGGCCGGCGCCGGGTGCAGATGTTCGGGCAGAAGGTCGCCTTCGCTGACCCGGCCAAGCCGGGCGATACCACCCTCGAGTCCACCAGCCTGCTCCTAGGAGCGGAACTAGACGAACCTACCCACGATCCCCTGGAACTGGAGAAACAGAACCAACCCCGCTTCTATCCGACCCTGATCGAGGCCCAGGTGCGCATCCCGGCCCTGGCCGCCACCACCGGTAAGGCGGGCGATACGACGATTTCCCTGCACCCCACCTGGGTCAAGGGCGCTTGGAACAACAACCAGGGGCAGGTCTGGGCCAGTGTCGCCGCCACGTCGCTGGCCTTCAGCGGCGACCAGTCCGGGGGGCTGGCTACGCCCAATCTGACCATCACCGGTCTCTCCCGCACCTTCGGGCCCATCGACGGTAAGCCGGAGGACCTGCTCAGTGCTGCGCCTCAGTTCAAGCCTGCGGAGTTCTTTGACACCGCGGCCCTGCTCTTCGGCGCCATCCCGCTGGGGGAGATCATCGAAGCCATCTTTGGGGACGACCAAGTTCCCAAACTGATCACCGAGACCGAAAAGGACGCCAGCGGCGTGCCCACGGCGGTGACTACCATCCTGCGGTGGAAGCCGCAGGTGGCCTCCTGGCCAGAGGAACTACCCATCTTCAAGACGGATAGCAAGACCGCCTTCAATATCGAGGTGGTGCTGCGGGCGGACCTCAAGGGCGGCAGCTCCTCGGCCAAGGTGTCGGCGGCCCTCACCAACTTCGCGCTGAACCTCATCCCCATCCCCGAGGTGGCCAACTACTTCGTGCAGGTGAGCTTCAAGAGCATCTCTTTCCTGACCGAGACCGGGAAGAAGACCGACGTGAGCGCGGACCTGGGGGACATCAAGTTCGGGGGGCCGCTGTCATTCATTAACACGCTGTCCGAGATCATCCCGCTGCAGGGGTTTTTGGACCCGCCGACTTTGGACGTGTCGCCTTCGGGAGCGGTGCTGGGCTATTCGCTGGCTCTGCCCACCACGAGTGTGGGCGTCTTCTCGCTGCAGAACATTGCCTTTTCGGCCGAGATCAACCTGCCCTTCATCGGCGACTGCCTCAGCCTGCGCTTCGCCTTTGCCTCGCGGCAAAATTCCTTCCTGATCACCGTTTCAATGTTCGGCGGCGGGGGCTTCGTCGGGATTGAACTCACCCCCAAGGGCCTGCGCACCATCGAGGCCAGCCTGGAGTTCGGCGGCAACTTCGCGATGGACATTGGCGTCGCCAGCGGCGGCGTCTACGTGATGGCCGGAATCTACTTCAAGCTGCAGGACTCGGCGGTCACGCTGGAAGGGTATCTGCGCTGCGGCGGCGCGCTGGAGATTCTGGGGATCATCACCATCTCGCTAGAGTTCTACATGGGGCTGACCTACCAGAGCGTGGGCAACCAGGTCTGGGGGCGCGCCAGCCTCACTGTCGAGATTGAAATCCTGTTCTTCAGCGTCGGAGTGACTCTGACGGTGGAGCGGCAGTTCGCGGGCAGTAGCGGAGGCGCGGCGATTGACGGCATGATGCTGGCGGCCGCCGAGGACAGGCCACCCCTGCGCGGCCCTCGACTGCCGCTGCCGCCGGTGGAGCCGGTCACTTTCAAGGACCTGGTGGACCAGAACCAATGGAAGGTCTACTGCGAGGCCTTCGCCTAGAGGAGGCGCGGTATGAACAAGCAAACCATCATGTGGACGGTTCTGCCCAACGGGATCACCACGGAGGGCGGCGGGGGGCTACGGCTGCGGCTTTCCCTCCTAGTTTCGCCGCGCCTGGAGACCACCGAGGGAGGAGCGCGCCCTACCCTCGACCCACTCTTCCCTGACTTCCTCAAATGGCCGGAGTTGGTCGAGACGCTGAAGTTCCAGGTTCTGTTCGAGGGGAGGCGGGCCATTGAGGTCTCGCCCAACCCGGAGGCGCTCAGCCCGGAACTGTGGCCGGCCATCTTCAAGCCGGATACCTACGTCAAGCCCCACAAGAACCGCGACCTGAGCAACCTCGAAGTGGTTTCGTACCCGGTGCGTAACGTCTTGGGCCGCGTCAAGGAGGTCCACCAGGAGGTAGCGGTGGAGTCGCCGGTGGTGCTGCCTCGCTTCGAGGGCGACGGCCAGCGGCCCCTGCGCCTGCACGGGCTGCTGAGGGACGTTGCGCCCAATCGGCAGCGTGCCACGCAGATTCGAGGGCAACTGGCGACTCGCCTGCAAGCGGGTCGCGTGCGGGCGCTGCGCACCCCGGCTTACGAATCGCCCACCTCGCTGAGCACGCCGCTCGAGATGCGGGCGGCCCGCCCCGCTGAGGCGCCGCTGGTCCCCGGGGTTTCTCCGGCTACGGTGGACTTCCACCAGTTCCGGGAGTTCCACAGTTCTCTGGTTGGCAAGCGCGCGCCGCTGCCTACCGTGGCCGCGCTGGTCGCATCGGTGGACTTCCACCAGATCGTCGCTTCGCTAGCGCAATATCCCCTGCTCATGCGGCGGCTGGGCCTGGTCATTGATCTGGAGGTTCCTCTTGAGGCGGGGCTGGCCGGCGCGCAGCGCGTGCGCGTGCGCCCTATCCTACCCGCCGACCCCAACAAGCCCCACCTCTCGCCTTGGACGAATATCGTGCTTGACAACCAACGCTTTGCCGCCCGGCCCAGGTCGGCGAACAGCGATCTGGCCGATGGGATGATGCGACTGGACGACACCAGCCGCTTTGAGGTGGGCCAGATAGATGTGGACGGGGCAGCCATGAAGACGCTGCAACTGGCCGAAAAAGCCGCAGTCGTGGCGAGCGCCCGGCTGGCGCCCGGGGCCCTTAGGCCGGGAGCCCCGCCTCGCGGAGGCGGGGGCACCGACACGCCCGCCGCGGCTCCCCCCTCCCCGCCGGAAAGCGAGGAGGCCGCTCTGCCCAGCCTGCGCTTCGGGGGGCTGTGGGTCGCCCGTACTAACCGTGCACCCTTGCTGGCGGCGGCCTTGGCCCGAGTGATGGAACTGCAGGAGGCCGTTGAGCAGGATAAGCCGGACGAGGGGTCGCTCTACGCGGAAGACCTAGTGCGGGGCTACCGGGTGGACGTCTGGGATGAACAGGCCAAGCGCCGGTTCTCGTTGTGCCAGCGCGTGGGTAGGTATCACTTCCTCAAGCCGGACAAGACCCTGACTCTGGAGGACGAAGGCTGGGTGTCCAGCGCGACCACCGAGCCCCCCGAGCAGCCGAACAGGCTCTGCGTGCACGAGGCCCTCTTTCGCTGGCAGGGGTGGAGCCTGGTGGCGCCCCGACCGGGCGGGGCGGTCAAGAACGAGTCGGGTGCCGTCGAGGCCACGGACAAGTTCGGGCTGGAGGTTAGTTTCAAGGCCAAGCAGCAATCCCTACCGCGGCTGCGCTTCGGGCGGGAGTACCGCTTGCGGGCTCGGGCGGTGGACCTGGCCGGCAACGGGCTGACCCTGGAGGAGGCAGACGACACCCACGCCACCCCTCCGATCACCTACTTCCGCTCCGAGCCGGTGCTGGCTCCGGTAGTGATTCCGCGTACGCCCCTGGCTGATTCCCCCGGAGAGTCGGCGGACACGATCGTGATTCGTAGCCGCAATGACGACCCCAGCAAGGACAAGGTGCCGGTGGATGATCGGTCGCAGCGGCATCTCGCTCCTCCGCGCACCTCGCAACTGATGGCTGAGATGCACGGCATGTTCGATACCGACGGGGGCATGAAGGGCGACCCGGCGACGTACAAACTGATCGTAGACAAGGACAAGAAGCCGGCGGAATTCTACGACGCGGGGCAACTGCAATTGCCCTACCTCCCAGACCCGCTGGCTTTCGGCCTCATGGTTCGCTTGCGCCGACTGCCCTCTTCGGACAACCCTCCACCGAAGCCGGCGGACGGCAGTCCCTCCGGGCGGGTCTTCCGCCAGCCGGTGGCGCGCCGCTTCTTCTTCGAGGAACCCAAGTACGAAATCCTGCAGATCCCCTTCGGGGAAGACTGGCCCGAACTGAAGCCCGTCCGGCTGTTGCTCTATGAGCCGAAGGAAGCAACGGCCAAGATGGAGTTTGAGGAAACCCAGCGCTTGCTGCGAGTGCCCTTGCCCAAGGCGGAGGCGGCGGAGATCTGGCTATCCTGCTACCTGAAGCCCACGGCCATTCCCCGCATGCAGCTGTGGCGCTGGACGGTCGAGGGGGTGGCCGCGCCCAGCGTGCGCAAAGCCAACCTGCCCGCGGGGCAGGCTCTGCAGGTGCACCGCCAGTTGCACGACCCGCAGCAACTGCTCAAGTGGAGCGGGGCAGTGGCGCTGCCCGCCGCGGAGGTCCAGACCCTGCAGAGGCTCAACACCCAGGCGGTGCAAGGGCGCAACTGGCTGCTCACGCCTTACCGGCGCTTGATGTTGGTGCACGCTACCCAGCAGCCATTGGGCAAGCCGCAGTTCCAGCACCTGGCGGCTGTCAAGGCCATTGGCAACACCTATGCTACTTTGGAGGACGACGTCAAGGTTAGCGGCAAGAGCAGCATCCGGCTGGACATTGTGGCTAGCTGGGAGGAACCGCTGGACCCGCTGGCCGAGCCGAAGCCCCGGGTGCTGAAGGGCGAGGCTCGCGTCTGTGAGATCCCGCTCGACCGCGACGACGCCACAATTCCCCTAGGCCAGCGGCACGAGTTCGGGGACACCAAGTATCGGGCCGTCACCTACAAGGCCATCGCGACCACCCGCTACCGGGAGTACTTCCAGGCGCCGGGCAAGCCTCAGAATCTCCCCATGACGCGCACCTCGGCGGACAAGACGGTGGACGTGCTGAGTTCCGCCCGGCCGGCGGCGCCGAAGATCCTTTACGTCATCCCCGCCTTCGGTTGGGACAAGACCGACCGGCCCGACGGGGTCACCAGCAAGCGCCAGGGCGGCTGGCTGCGCGTGTACCTGGAGCGGCCCTAGTACTCTTCGGGAGAGGGCGAGGAACTGGGGGTGGTGCTCGCGCCACCGCCACCCGCTGCGACGATCGCAGCGCTTCCCGCTATTCCTGACGCGCTGCGGCCTTATGTCACCCAGTGGGGAATTGACCCCATCTGGCGGGCGGGCACCATGCGGGCCTGGCCGGAACTGGGCGACTTCCAGGGAACCAAGGACCCCGAAACCGGTCTCAGTCTTGACGAAGTCAAGGGCGCCCAGGTCTCCGTCGCCGGATACGAGGTCTTCTATGATGAGGAGCGGCAACTGTGGTATGCCGACATCAACATTGACGCAGGGGAGGCCTACTACCCCTTTGTGCGCCTGGCTCTGGCCCGCTACCAGCCTAAGTCGGTAAAGGGCGAGGACGGCGACGTGAAACTGTCCCGCGTGGTGCTCGCCGACTTCGCCCAGTTGGCACCCGACCGCTCGGTAACTCTGACCTATGACCGTCAGGACAAGAAGCGCATCGCGGTAAGTGTAGCGGGGCCAAGTTATCTCTTATCCGCCGGGGGGCGCGGCCCCGGCACGGTCGAGGTGGTCGTTGAACAGAAGACAGGAGCGGGAGGAGGCACGCCGGCCTGGGTCCCCATTCCCGACAGTCAGGTGACGCTCAAGGGGGCTCCTTCGGGCCAGGGAGGCGTGGTCTGGTCCGGCGAGGTTATCTTGCCCGGGGACCGTGGGGGCGGGAAGTACCGCCTCGCCATCCGGGAATACGAGACGCTCCTGGCTGACGCGCCGCCCAAGCCGGCCCTGGTGGCGGCCGGCCCGGCCTTGGAGCCGGCGCAGCGCCTGGCCTTTGCGGATGTGTTGGAGGTGTAGACCCAGGGCTGAGGGAAACGCTCAGCAGTCAGAAAGGTGCGGGCGGCCCGGATGGGTGAGGGTCGCCCGTAGGCCTACGGCGGGCCTGTCACCGGTGCGGAGTCTGGTCCGGGCGGGCCATGCTCTCATCAGGAGGAATGCCCATGCGAGGTGAACGCATGGAGGCAGGTCTTGGCCTGACGGCGGCGTTCTTGCTCGTGTCGCTCGCGGTTGGCGCGGCTCCAGCCGCTGTCGAAGTGCAGGAGCGACCGGTCGCTGAGGCCGAAGGCGGTGTGAGGCTCCAGGTCAAGAACGAGTACTTCACCCTGGAGTTCAACCCTTTCGGCGGCTATGCTTGCAGTTTCCGGACCCGCTATAGCGACCGGGACTGGCTGTGGCAGGGCTCGGCGCTGGGGGACAGCGGCCACCTCTTCCTCGAGAACTGGCTGGGAGACGGCTACTACCCCAACGAACTGACCTTCCTCAAGCGCGAGTACGAGATAGTTGAGCGCGGTCCGGACGCAGTGATCGTCAAGTTCAGCGCGGTCTCCAAGGACAAGTTCCTCGTCGAGAAGACCCTCACCATTCGCGCCGGTTCTCCGGCGGTGCGTTGCGACCTAGCCATGACTAACCAGTCCCCCGAGACCGTGACCAAGGGCCTCTGGCCCAAGACCGACCTGCACGTCTCCGGCATCAAGGAACGGAATTACTACTATCGTCCTTATCAGCATGGGGTGCTGGTGACAGGCTGGAACGAAGAGAAGAAGACCAACCTGGGCGAGGACTTTCTGCGCACGCCTGCCGAGGGCTGGACCGCTGCCCTACAAGCGGACGAGCGCGAGGGCCTGGTCTGGCTGATGGACTACAATTGGCTGCGCACCCTCTACAACTGTCACGCTGCCTGGACCGTGGAATGGTTCTACGACGACCTGCCTCTGACTCCCGGCTACCGCTGGGCCACCTCCTATGACATGATCCTGGTCAAAGGTTTCGACAACATCGCCCACGCCTCCGCGTCGCTCATCGCTGGCACGACTATGGAGGCGAAGAAGGCCTTCGACCTAGCCAACCCGGACAACCCGAACCGCCCTGACCTGGTGCAGATCACCCACACGCTGTCGCGTTCCACGCTCGGCGACCTCGCCGATGTGCAGATCACTGGCGAACTGGTGGAGGTGGACAACGCGGTGACCCACCCGCTGCCGCCGCTGAGCGTCGCACGGCTCACCTGGGAGCCGGTGGAACTGACCCACACTGTGCAGTGCAATCCCGATATCCGGCTGCTGTGCAAGGTTAATCTAACCGCGACCGGCCCTGACGGCCAGCCGGTCGCCGAGGCCTATGAATACTACTGGCCGGGGGTCAGCGGGGAGAAGTTCAACCTGGTCGCCGGAGGCCTTGCCCCCACCTACTACCGCCAGCCTCCGCGCAAGACTAAGGAATTCCCCAAGCCGGAGGGGATCAAGTATGTGCGCCATGTTCCCAGCCGTGCTCTGGAATTCCGCGGCCCCAGCTACTCCAGACTGCGCCTGATGGAGGCGGCGGCCCGCGCCGGAGTCGGGGAGCATATTGCCTCGTACTTCACCTTCGACCTGTTCGGGGGCAAGTGCGACCGGGTGCCTACCAGTTACCCGGAGATGTACTCGTATGACCTGGTTATTCTCAACGGAGTCAATGCCCAGAGCCTGACCGAGTTCGGACAGATCGCGATTCGCGATTTCGTGGAAGCCGGCGGGGCTGCGCTGGTCCTCGGCGGGTTTTTCAGTTACGGCCCCGGGCAGTTTGCGGGCACCCCGGTCGCCGAGTTGTTGCCGGTTCGGCTGACGGGCAAGCCCTTTGACCTAGAGCAATTCAGTCCGCCCTTGCCGGTGCGCACGACCAGCGAGTCACGCCTGTTGGCCAACGCCCGGTGGGCACGGCAGCCGCTGTGCTACTGGCGGCACCGGCTCGGCCCGCAGCCCGGCGCCTGGGTGGAACTGGCTGCGGGAGACAAGCCTCTCTTGGTCTGCGGCAGATTCGGAGCCGGGCGGGTGGCCGCGCTTTGCTCCGCCGCCTTCGGCGACCCGGCCTCCGGCGAGACGCCCTACTGGGAGGACCCCGGTTGGGTGGAGAACATGGCCAGAGTCATCCGCTGGCTGGTCTACCCGGACGTCAAGTAGTTGCTCGGTTGCGTGCGTAGAAGGAGGACCGCGTCACGATGCGCACAACCCGTGCTCCGCTGTATCGCGACTTGACTGCTCTCGTCGCGGCTGTGGTGCTCCTGGCGGGAACCGGCGGTGTACCCGCAGGAGCGGCCGAGCCGCAGCTTGTTGTCTCTCCCTGGCCTGACAAGGTGCTCTACGACCCCGGCCAGACCGCCACCTTCGCAGTGGAGGTGGTCAACAACAGCGACCAGGCCTTCGCGGGCAGGCTGGCCGTGCGGGTCATCTGGGAGATGGAGGACACTAAGGTCCTGGGCGAAGTGCCGGTGGCGCTGGCCGGCGGGGACACCCGGTCCTTCACGTTTCGCTGGAGTGACCTGCCCGAGGTGCTGGGCTGCGAGGTCCGCGCCGACCTCCTCAGCGCAGACGGCCAGGTTGTAGCCAGCGGCGCTGAGTACTTCAATATCTGCCGGGCCAAGGACACCTGTCGGGTAGGAATCCATGCCGTCGGTCTGGGACTGATTACCACCTCCGACCCCGAGTTCCTCAAGACGATCCCCAAGGCCATCCTCAATGACCGCCGCGGCTACATCAACATCGGCGAATACCTCTGGAGCGGAAGTTCCGTTCTCGACCTGGCCCCGGAGGAAGACGAGCTGCCTGGCGGGGCCTACTGGAACAGCAAGACGGCTATCCGCACGGCCATTACCGAAGGGCACAAGTACGGCATTAAGGCCGTAGTCTATGCCACCTCCTACAGCACCCACGGGCTGGCCGACATAGACATTCCCATGCGGCATCCCGAATGGCTGGCCTACGACGAGCGAGGTCAGCCCACCGCCGCTGTCAACGTACGGCAGGAGGACAAACTGCGCAACCCGGAGTGGCGCAAGCATATCGGCCAAGGGGGCTTCGTTAGCGCCAACTTCGACTGGACGAACCAGGAACTGCTGGACTTCCACCTGGACTCGCTGATCGCCAACAAGCGGGAGACCGGGATGGACGGCGTGCGGTACGACGGGCATCCCGGGACCATCTGGGGCTCCTTCAACGTCTTCGGCAAGCCCCTGCCCACCGGCGAGGCCCGGCTCCGCGAGACCCTGCGCATCGTGGAGCACATCCGCAAGCAGGTCACCGCGATGTATCCGGACTACCTGTGGATGTTCAACGCGGGAACCGGCGTGGGGGGGAACAATCCCGTTGACCTGGAAAATGGCGTGCTCGCTCCCGAACTGAAGCCGGTGGTGGAGAACGGCGGAGCAATGTGCGACGAGGAGGTGCGAGGGGCCTACTCCGCCTACAATCGCTTCCATGCCTGGAAGGACTACGCGGACCTCTTGGTCAGCGACGTGGACCTGACCCGGACCCACGGGGGCTACGCCTACATGCTCTTCCCGTGGTGCTCGACTATCCACCGCAACTCCGATGAAATCGGCTACTCACTGATGCTGGCGGCAGGAAATCACCCCTGGTTCTCGGCGCCGATGGACACCTACAAGACCAATCCGGGCGGGTGCCACTACCCCATTCAGCACGAGCTGTTCGCCTTTGCCACCCGGTACTCGGCGCTGCTCTGGGGCCACGGCATCAACCGGGTGCGCCGCCCGGAGCAGTTGGTGGAGGTATCGTCGGAGAAGGGGCAGATCTGGTGGCGGAACTTTGTGCACGAGCGAACTCTGAAGGACGGACGCAAGTACCTGACTGTGCACCTGCTCAACACACCGCCCAACAAGACCATGGGTGTCACCGAGCAACCTATGCCCGAGCCGATTGACAATGTGCAAGTTCTCTTCAAGGTGCCGGTCAAGAAAGTCTGGTTTGCCACCGCGCGGCCTGGCCCGGCCCGGACGCTGCCGATTCCCGAGCATCTCCGGGCCTACTATAGCCCAGACGAATACGAGGCGATGGGCCCCATGAAGTGCGAGCGGGTGGAACCGACTGAGGGCAGGGTGGTCCTGCCTCAGTTGCGAATCTGGACGATGGTCGTCGCCGAGAGGGGCTAATTGGGAGGTGCGGGGAACCGTGCGCGTCCGCTGCCTGATCCGAACGGCCCTGCTGGTCGTGCTCCTCCTGGGGGGAGCCAGAAATCTGCTTGCTCAGGCGCCGGCGTCTCCGGGAGTCTCCGTCACCGCCTCCAAGCAGGGCCAGGAGTACCGCTTCGCCTTCGAGGGTGGAGCCTTCCCCTACGTGCTCCGCCTGTGGCAGGGGCCCATGGGCGGCCATACCTATCGGGGGCTGGGGCTGCGGGGGCCGTGGTGGAAGGGGGGTTCATTCGTCAACAACACCTGGTATCAGAACGGCTTTCTGGACCTGGTGATCAACGGCAAGCGGCTGCTCGGCCAGCAGGACGTGGACCAGGAGTACCCCAACCTCTTCGACCGCTGCGAAATCCTGGAGAGCGGCAAGCGGGCGCTGGTGCAATACGTCTGGGAGCGGCGCGAAGCGACGATTCGCCTGCGTTTCCTGGTCCGGCCGGACTGCCGGGCCTTGCTCACCGAAGTGCTCCTGGAGCCCAAGCAGGCGCTGGAGTCCCTGGCTGTTTCCGCCGTTTCCTTCCCCGGCGGGTACACGACCAAAGGGGGCGGAGACCGGCGCATGAAGACCGCGCAGCGGGAAGAGAAATCCACCACCACCGTGGAGGTGGACCTGGTCAAGGAGAACTTCTTTCTCCTGTGCGATGCCCGCCTCGACCTGGCGGACCCTATCAATCGTCGGGTGGGAGGTGAGGCGACGGGCTGCTCGGGTCTGTACGTGCTCCCCGACGGATTCGTCTCGATGAAGGTCAGCCTCACCGGCTACCCCATAGACCTCACCCTCACTGCGCAGCCGGGGGCAACGCGTTTGCGCTTCGCCTTCGATGAGCTAGCCAAGCCCAACGCGGAAGCCTTCGAGATCGTGCAGCAAGCCGCCCCGCAGGTGCTCGAGATCCTGCGGGAAAAGACCTTCTCGCCCGAGACGCTGACCGGGTACGACTCGGAGAGGGCGCGGCGCGAGGTGGCGGCCCTAGCCGCGAATGCGAAGGTGCCTAGGGCACTGCTGCCGCCTCTCCAGGATGCCCTAGACCGCGCCTTGCAGGCGGTGGCCGCCTATCGCGCCGGTGGTGAGAGGCCGATCAGCACCGAAGAAAACGCGCTCGCGGCCTTGCGCCTGTACGAACGCCGCCTGCGCACGGCGCAGCGGCATACGGCGAGCGCACTGCGCGTGTTCGAGATGCGCGGCCTGGGCTACACCAACTACCGCGTCGCCGAGGCGGTCAGGGGGTTTCTGCCGCCGGGCAGCGAGGTAGACGCCGGCTACCTGGAGATCACCGGTCAGGGCCGCAATCTGACTCCCTTCCCCAACACCGTGGAGGAGATGTACCGCAACGACGCGGTGCTGATGCTGGATGTGGACACCGCTGCGTTGGCGCCGCAGCAACTGCAACTCCTGCGCGAGTACGTGGAAGACGGCGGCGGCCTGGCCGTCTTCGGCGGGTTCTACAGTTACGGCAACAGCGACCTGAAGAACTCGCTGCTAGCGGATTTTCTGCCGCTGACCGTTGTCAAGTCGCCCTTCGACCTTAGGTACGCGCCCGAGCAGGTCCTGGCAGTTGGTAACCGAGCAGCCTTCCTGAAGACGGCGACCTGGGGGGCGAGCCTCGTCTCCCCCTGGTATCACGAACTGACTCCCGCAAAGGACGCCGTGGTCTTGATCAAGGCTGAGCCGGCGCCCTGGCTGGCCGTGCGGAGGGCCGGTCGGGGGCGGGTGCTGGCCTGCGCGGGGACGCTGTTCGGGGAGGCCCCGGAGGGCAAGATTCTTTTCTGGGACTGGAGCGGCTGGCCCGCCTTCGTGGCAGAGATGTTCAAGTGGCTGGCGGGGAAGTAGGAGTGAGGTCAAGTGGACGGATTGGCGTGCCAGAGCCGTTCGAACTCGCGCGAGTAGACCTGGTACAAGGGGGAGTCAACAGCACATTCCAGGAGGGGACTGTCGGCGGCCTGCAAGGATTGCAGGCACGGAATGGCGACCGCCTTCTGGTCGATGAGCGTCAGTTCCACGTTGGCAAACCCCGCTCGGATCTGCCGCACCTCCAGGTTCTGGCCACGGTCCGCCAACCCGGCAAAGTAAGAGTACGCCTCTTCGCAGCGGCGGCTCCGACCCGCATCGGTCCGACCTTCGGCAGGCTGGGCGAGCAGAGAAAGCACAGGGTTTTCAGGATGCGTGACCAGCACTCGGGCCGGGCAGCCCGCTGCGGTTTTCTCCAGCAAGAGGTCCTCGAAGAGGGCGCTGCGTAGCCAGGCTCGTAGGCTAACTCCCATGATGTCGAAGCGCCGCTCGGTCTGCTCCAGTAGCGCCTGCCAGGACCGGCGATCGCCGTACTCGACGCATCTGTCCAGTATACGTACTCCACCTCCGCCTCCCCCGCCGAAGGGCGCAAAGTCTCCGTACAGAGCGGGGGCCTTCCACTCCGACCTCCTCAGGCTCTCCACGT
>CALFVE010000085.1 GCA_937928475.1 uncultured bacterium
CGAGCGATGACCAATATTGACGGGGACTTCGTATCGCTGGCCAAGACCGGGCTGCGTCTGGGCATCTCCAGCGCTTACGGGGCGTTGGCGCCGCTGGAACTGGGGCAAGACATCCTTTTCGGCACGCCGCGTCCGCATCCCGCCAAGGTGGACCTGGGCATCCTGGATCCGGGCTACGTGAACATTATGCCCAACGGGCATATGCCCTTCGTGGGCTTTGCGCTGGTCGAGGCGGCCCGGAAGCCGGAAAACCAGGAGAAGGCGAAGGGGGCTGGCGCGAAGGGCCTGCGCGTAGTGGGGTCTATCGAAACCGGCCAGGAGATGCTGCAGCGGCTGCCGGTGGATGAGGTGTTCGTGGGTCTCACCGGCAACTGGATCACCCTGGAGTATGCGCTGGGCACGGGAGCGGTGGATCTGCTGGCCGCCGACATGAATTGCACCCCGCCGCATATCAAGGAGGTGGCCGACCAGTTCGGCACCACCGTCAAGGCGGTCTCCGAGGTCCTGGGGGTACCCGGCGTGGAGCATCTCAACTATGCGCCGGAGAAAGCGGCGGCCCTGGCGCAGCAACTGGTTGACCTGGCGATAGAGAACTTCGGCAAGCGCAAGAACCTGCCGCATCACCCAGTTGCGCATACCCAGGAGATTCTCACCGGGTTCTCCACCGAGGCAGTCCTAGAGGCATTGGGGGGAACGCTAGACCCGCTGCTGGAGGCCATCAAGGGAGGCGCCATCCGGGGCGTGGCGGCACTGGTGAGTTGCACGACGCTCAAGAACGGGCCGCACAACGCGATGACCGTAGGCACGGCCAAGGAACTGATCAAGCGAGACATTCTGGTACTGTCCGCGGGTTGCGGCAATGCAGCCACGCAGGTGGCCGGCCTGAACTCGCTGTCGGCACGGGCCCTGGCCGGGAAGGGACTGCGCGGGGTATGCGAGGCGCTGGGGGTGCCGCCGGTGCTAAGTTTCGGTACCTGCACCGACTGCGGGCGGCTGGCCCTGCTGGTGGGCGCGGTCGCCGACGCCCTGGGTGTGGACACCGCGCAACTGCCGGTCGTGGTGACGGCGCCGGAATACATGGAGCAGAAGGCGACGATTGACGCGCTCTCCGCGCTGGCACTGGGCCTGTATACGCACGTCTCGCCGGCGCCCTTTGTGAGCGGCTCGCCGACGCTGGTGAAGTTCCTCACGGAGGACCTGGAGGGGATCACCGGCGGCAAGGTGGCGCTGGCTGACGATCCGGCGCACGCGGCCGAGGGGATGCTGGCGCACATCGAGAGCAAGCGGCGGGGATTAGGGATCGGCTGCGCGCAGTGAGGTGAGCCTGCCCCCGGCCCGCTTTCTTTGCAGGGGAGGGAGAGCAAAGCAGGACAGAAGCAAAGGCCGGATAGGTGGCGTCTGCGCTGGCGGAACCTATCCGGCCCGCTCCTGCGCCAGTCGGGCAACCCTCGCCTCCAACTCCTGCTGCGCCGTCCCGGCCACGCGCACCACCTTGTCCCTGGCATGCTCCCCGGAGACGATCGCCAGATCGCCACGTCGCACTCCCAACTCCTTGACCAGGAACCGCAGGAGCGCCTCGTTGGCCGCTCCCTCCACGGGCGGCGCTTGCACGCGCACCACCCAGGCTTCACCCCGGCGACCGGCCCACTCCGTCCTCCGTGCCCGAGGGATGACCCGGACCCGCAGCGTCGCGCTCACAGCGCCATCACCGTAACCATCACCGCGAAGACCAGGGCGTTGTGCAGGGCATGGAGGACCATGCCGGGCAGGAGCGAGCGCGTGCGTTCATAGAGGCGGGCGAGCACAAAACCCAAGACGGCCACCACCAGGGTGGCGGCCGTGGGAGCGGGGAGGTGGGCGCCGGCAAAGGCTAGAGCGCTGATCCCAGCGGCCCAATTGGGGGAGAAGAGGTGGCGAAGCCCCGAGTAGACGAAGCCGCGAAAGACGATCTCTTCCGCCACTGGCGCGACCAGACAGACGAGAAGCACGTAGACCAGATAGGCCGGCAGGCCCTCGGTGCCCTGGAACAGCGGCGGAAGGGACGCGAGGAAGTGGTGGGAGGCAAACAGCCCCAGCGGCAGCATGAGAAAGCAGAACAGGGCGTAGGCTCGCAGGCCAGGCCACAGGACCTGAGCAGCGGGCAAGGGGCGGAGGCCCAACAGCCGCCAGGGCCGGGGGTGAGGCGCTACCCGACGATAGATGATCAGCAGGGCCACGCCCATGTAAGTGCAGTAGGCCAGCAGCAGCACCAAGGGAGGCAGCAGGCCGCCGGCCAACTGCGCGGGCAGGTGCGGGCGCAGCCAACTGACGCCTAGGCTGCACCCGACGAGGAGGAAGACCAGCACCGCGCAGACCTCGGCGGCCTCCCACAGGCCCCAGGGGACCCGCAGAGGGGACTGGTAATGTCGAGGGCCTGACCCCAGTAGCCGCTGGAACAGCCAGGCGAGGCCAGCGATCCCGCCCACCAAGATGAGGGCCGCCCCGATCAGTTGCAGAATGGCGATCGTTAGTCCGAAGCGGTTCAGATGCGCCTGCCAGGTCTCCTGGGCGGCTCGGGCCGCCGAGTCGGGGCCGAGGCGGCGGTAGTAGTCCACCAGCACCAGTTCGCGGAGCCAGAGCGGGCCCGTGCGCAGGAGGGAGGGCAAGCGCGACAAGTCGGCGTCGCTGCGCCTGTCGCCCGCGTAGAGGTGCACCAGCGCCCAGTAGAGCGCGTAGTTGTCGCTGTCTTCCTGTCCGGCCCGCCGCAGCATCTCCTGTCCCTGGTCGGGATAGCCGGATCGGGAGTAAAGAATGCCCAGGCGCAGCAGCGCCGCCGGGCTGGGGGTGGCCGTAAGAGCCTCGCGCTCGTAGATGCCCAAACCCCGCTGGCTGAGGAGATAACCGGGGTACCAGGCGACGCCGGGGTGCCCGTGGGACTGCTGCTGAACGAACTCGCCCAGGCGGTAGAGCAAGTCTCCGATCAGGACGAGGTCCCCGGCTCCCCGCCCGCGTCGCGCGGATTCCAGCAGACCCGGCCGCGAGGCTAGCCCGACCAGCACGCCGGTCAGCGCTAGCAGGGCCAGCAGCGCCAGCAGGCGTAGCGGGTCCCGGCGAGCGCGGATTGGCAGTGGAGGAGAATAGGCCATCGGTCAGTCGGAGGCCGCTCAGGTCGGCGGCTCCGCAATCACAGCAGACGGAAGAGCATAGCCCGCACCACGTAAAGAATGAGCAGCAGGATCACCGGCGAGAAATCGAAGCCGGAGCGGCCCTGCGCGGGCTGCAAGGCCCGGCGGATAGGCGCCAGCAGGGGTTCGGTAAGGGCATAGCAGACGCCCAGCACCTTGGCCCAGGCGGTGTGACCCGGGCCGGGAGGAACCCAGGAGCCGATCACTCGCACCACCAGGATAGCAAAATAGACGTCGAAAGCCAAATCCACCAGCCGGAAGGGGCTAAGCGGGAGCATCCTTTCCTCCTCAGCGCCGGCCGCACCCGAAGGCACGGCGCAAGCAGTCACGCGCACGAGCGGAGAGGCAAGCGAACTGCGCCTCGTCTTGGCACTGCGGGCCCAGCGGGGCGGCGAGCAGGCGGGTACGGCGCATCCGGCGGCGGCCCCGCCAGTGCACATGATGACCCTCCCCCAAGACCTGGAAGCCGGCCGACAGATGGGCCAATACAGAGACCAAGTCGTCCGCGGCTGGCTGACTGTACAGTTGATGATAGCCAGCCGCCTGCAACCAGCGCATCAGCCAACGGAGGCCGCCGGTGAACAGGCCCTGGCCCCGGCAGGCGACCCGCGTATAGGCCCCGAAGATGTAGGCGAGGCGGCCCGCCTCCGCCTTCGCCAGCGCGTCTGGGGGGATCTCGGACCGGTCCAGCTGCACGAACTCCCAGAAGCAGAGTTCTCCCTCACGAGCCAGGTACACGAAGCGGTCGGCCTGAGCCAAGCGCAGCAAGGCCGGTTCGCGCTCGTCAGCGGGCAACTTCGCCAGGTGCAGGCGAGCCTCCTGCGGTGAGCAAACCGCGTAGGCGCTCTCGCCCTCGTCGAGGGCCGGCAGCGGGTCGCTCAGAGAGGCGCGCATGATGAGTGTGGCATGGAAACGGGGGAGGCTACGCGCCCAGCCCTGGGCTAGGAATTCCCACCGAGCGGCCGGCGAAGCGAGCCGTCCGAAGGGGGGCAAGTCAGGTGGAATCATCACAGCGTTCCTCTCGGAGTAGCCAAGCAACTCACGCCTACCCACTGTCTCGCCCCAACTCGGAGGAACGTTCGGCGGCCGCGCGGACGGCCTGGAGGGCAGCGGAGCGGAGTCCGCCAGCCTCCAGGGCTTGCAGGCCGGCGATGGTGGTACCCGCGGGGGAGGTGACGGCGTCCTTGAGTTGGGCGGGGCCGCCGTGCTCGAGAATCCAGCGGCCGGTGCCGACCAGGACCTGAGCGGCCAGTTGCAGGGCCACCGCCCGAGGCAGACCGGCGGCCACACCCCCATCGGCGAGGGCCTCGCAGAACACCGCCGCGAAGGCTGGACCGCTGCCGGAGAGTCCGGTGACGGCGTCGAGCAGGCGCTCCTCCACAGGCAGAACCAGCCCGGCGCTTCCCAGCAGGGCTTCCACCCAGGCCCGCTGCCGCTCGCTGACCTCGGCGCTGGCTGCGTAGGCCGAGGCGCCTTCCTGCACGGTACAGAGGATATTGGGCATCACCCGTACCAGAGGAACTCCTTCTCCGCAGGCTTCGCGCAGCCGCTGCAGCGTCACCCCAGCGAGGATGGAGATGACCAACTGGTCGCGCTGCACGGCGCCGGGCAGGGAGGAGACCAGACCGGGAAGGCTCTGGGGCTTCACAGCAATCAGGATGGTCTCACAACGTCGGGCCAAATCTTGGGCACTGTCAGCCGCTCCCACCTGCAACTGCTCGCAGACGGCCCTGCGGCGCGAGGGATCAATCTCCCACACCAGCACCTGCTTAGCGGTCAGCACCGCGCGCTGGAGGAAGGCGCGCAGCAGTGCCGTACCCATGGCGCCGGCGCCGATGAGTCCCAGGGCATACGGATAGGAAGCAGACATGGGGTAGCGACTTCCTCTGTAGGCGAGCGGGGCCGGGCGAGACGCCTGAGTCTAGTATTCGGCAAGAGTTTCCTCTCGCTCCGCCTCGAAGCGGTCCCGGCCCTGCCGCGAGGGATCGAGCACCAGTTTTTCCACCGGCATGTCGAAGGGCGCGCAGATGTAGACCCAGGAGCCGACCTTGCGCATGTAGCCATTGACCCCGTAGGTCACCCCGCCGAGGAAGTCCCGAATGCGTCGGGCCTCGTTCTTGTCCACGCCCTCCAGATTGAGCACGACAGGGTTCTGGCGCTTGATCTCATCGGCCACGGTGGTGGCCTCGTCCAAGTTGCGCGGCTCGGCCCTCACGATGGGGCAGTTGACGCTTTCGCTGGCGCGGGGGAACTCGATGACATCGTGGTCGGCCCCGTAGCCGGTGTCTTCCGAGGGCAGATGGCCGGTGCGCCGGCGACTCCTTTCCTCCTCCGGCGCTAGGCCCAGGACCTCCAGCGCGTGGGCGAAGATGCTCTTCGGCATGTGCTGCTCCCTCCCGGTTGTGTGAATAAGGCTGCGATCGGTTCTGCAGTAGTAAGGGCAAGTCGCGGAAGCAAAGGCGAGTGCCCACTAGCCTCGGGGGCCGAACAGAACGGTGCCCAGGCGAATGATGGTGGCGCCCTCTTCTATCGCCACCTCGTAGTCTCCGCTCATGCCCATAGACAGATGGCGCAGGTTCTCCGTAGGAATACCTCGGTCCCGCAGCGAGTCGGCCAGAGCGCGTAGGGTCCGGAAGTGCGGGCGGCTGTCCTCCGGATCCTCGCTGTAGGGCGGCATCGCCATCAGGCCCTGCAGGTCCAGGTGGGGCAGTTCCAGAACCCGCTCGGCCAAACCGGGTAACTCCTGCGGAGAAACGCCGCTCTTGGTGGCTTCCGCGGCCAGGTTGACTTCAAGGAGCACAGGTTGCCGAACCCCGGCGCGGGCGGCACGCTTCTCGATCTCCTCCGCCAGTGCGACGCTGTCCAGAGAGTGAATCAAGGCAACGCCAGGCACCAGATACTTGACTTTGTTGCGTTGCAGGTGCCCAATCATGTGCCATGATACGTTCGTGTAGCCGGCCTTGTCAATGGCCTCCCGCTTGGCGAGGAGTTCTTGCACGTAGTTTTCACCGAAGTGCCTGATGCCGGCGGCGAGGGCCGCGAGCAGTTCCTCCGGCGAGCGCGTCTTGGTGGCGGCCAGAATCAAGACACTGCGGGGGTCTCGCCCGCGGCGGCGGCAGGCGGCCTCCAGGCGCTGGGTTACTTCGCGGAGGCGTTGGGCGATGGTCGGCATGGTGGCGTGAGGGATCGGGGCGAGTCAGGACATGGGCGGCGCTGCCGGAAGATTTCCAAGGACTGGAGTCTTCCCTGGACGCGGCGAGCCTCCCCCGTGTCGGGCCGCCAAGACCAGGGA
>CALFVE010000086.1 GCA_937928475.1 uncultured bacterium
AGCGTAGCCGACCGGGGCCCCGGCCAGGGTGGGACAGGCCAGGATCTGGCGGTTCTCCATGTAGGGCTGGACCATGTCAGCCCAGGTCACCACCGATCCGCCAATGACCATGGGCGCCGGCGGATACCAGGAGTCATAGTCCTGCGCGTACATCATGATGGCCATCTGGATCTGCTTGACGTTGGACAGGCACTGCGTGCCCTTGGCCTTATCTATGGCCCGCGAAAAGACCGGGAACAAGATCGAGGCCAGGATGCTGATAATGGCCATGACTACCAGCAGTTCGATGAGTGTGAAGCCGCGTTTCATCACCGCACCCCCTTGATGGTGGCGCACTAGCTAGAATAACCAATGCGCTAGCATAGACATTGTACCCCGGCGAGGGGTTCCTTATTTCTCCAACCGGCAGCACTTACCTTCCACCCCGAGGCAATCGCGCTAGTCCTCGTCGGCAGGCGCAGGCATGGGAGGGAGCGCCAGGGGGCCGGGGCCGGCGAACTTCATCCCCGTCCACTCCGAGCGGATGCGTCCCCGGAGCTCCGTATCGCCCACCCGGTCGTAGTAGTCTGCCCCCACGGCGGTGATTACCACTGTGAGCATACTCGCCCCTACAAAGACCCCTGGAGGCAGGCGGCAACCGGTGGTCTCCGGAGGGAGCAGGATGCCATCTCGGAGATCGTCCTCCACGGTGGTCGCTATCTCATAGTCGCTGCGCACGCGCTCTGGCGGCTGGTGCCGGGTGCTGACCCAGGTGATAACGGCGGTGGCTCGCTCCTCCTCGAAGACCACTCCCGTGGCGCGGACGATGAAGCCCTTGGCCCCGGGGACCGGCTCCCAGCGCAGGGTCACGCCCTCCTCCGGGTTGACCTCGGCCAGAGACTTCGGCTCTAGGAGTCTGAGCGGGGGCAGAAAGCCCGCCAGGGGCATGGTGAGGTTGCCGGTGTTGAGGGTGTAGTCACCTTTGCCTACGGCCTGCTCCGGGAACCGGCTAGCGGTCCCGGTAGCGGAGTCGCGCGGTAGAGTCGCTGCCGGTGGCATTTCAAAGCCCGGAAGCGGTGCGCCCGTCGCCGTCGAGGGGGTGAGTTCGCCAGGCTTGAAGGAGATCACCGAGGTGATCGGCCCCTCCGCCGTATCGGGATGCCAGTAAAGTTTGAGGGTAATGTCAAAGGGCTCGGCGGCCTCCTGTGCCTCCTCCGGCTCCTCCGCAGCGGGCTCCGTCTCGGGCTCGGGGGAAGACGGTACCTGCAGAATCAGGCGGTTATCAGGAAGAGCCAGGTCCTCGGGGACTGTTACGTAGACCGGCGGGCTGGCCTTCTCGCGGTAGGTGGCGACCCCCCGCAAGGTCCGCTGCGCCTCCGTCGGCCCCGGAGGGCCCGGCAAGCCAGGAAGGGCCGGGAGGGTGAAGGGCATGGCCACGATGTTAGTGGTGAGGTCCAGCGTGAACTTGATCGGCCTCTGCCCTTCAGCGGCGCCGGCACATAGAGTCCAGCCCAGCGCCAGCTCCGCCGCGATGAATGCGGCCAGCGACCAGCGGGCGTGATTCATGGTTGTCTCCTTCGCGGCCAAGCGGGCCGGGGGGCTGGGGTTGGTCCGCACGGTCAATTCGCTGCCGGCCGCCAGTTTCCTGCCGGACATGAAGACAGCGAGGCGGGCATCGCCAGCCGCGTGCTTACGAGGCCCCCACCGCCCAATTGGGCATCCAGTCCAGGGCGTCGCCGAAGGTCAGCCGCCGGCGGTCGGTGCCGTCGGCCTTCATGGTGTAGACATCGTATCCGGCGCTGGTGTACTTGCTGCTGTAGCAGGCGTAGGTCAGCCGGTTCCCGCTGGGGGCCCAGCAAGGGTAGCGCTCCGAGGCCCCACTGCTGACGGTGAGATTCCGCCGGTGCCTACCGTCAGAGTCCATGATATACAAATCATCGTTGCACGAGAACACGATCTTGTTGGTGACCCCCGACCAGGTAGGCTCAATGTCATCGCCCGAATGGTGCGTCAAGCGGGTCAGGCCAGTGCGGTCCAGTTTCATAACATACAGATCCATGTTGCCCAGGCGATCGCTCGCAAACAGCACGCGCTGGCTGTCCGGCGACCAGGTCGGGCTGGTGTCTTCCGCCGGGTTGTTGGTCAGCCGGCGCCAGTCGCTGCCGTCGGGCTTACAGGTGCAGATCTCTGCTCCTCCGCCCGAGTAGTTGGAGACGAAAACGATGCGGCTGCCGTCCGGAGACCAGGCGGGCTGCTCACCACTGTAGCCGCCGGGAGATATTGCGGTCTTGCTGCTCCCATCCGCGTTCATCGTCTACAGCCGCCAGAGAGCCGCCTGCTTCCGAGCGAAAACCAGCCTGGTCCCGTCCGGCGACCAGGAAGGCGAGGCGTCGGGGGCCCCGGGGTTCTGGGAGAGGTTCCTCCTGCCGGTGCCGTCCGGGTTCATGGTCCAGATCTGCGGCTGGCCGGTGTTGCGGTTGCTGACGAAAGCGATCCGTCCGTTAATGGCACAGGGGGCCACTGACCCGGGGTCGGAGGCGAGCACCGCCGTCTCCTCCGGTCCCCCACAGCCCGCCAGCATGACTGCGCAGACCACCAGGCACATAGTTCCGGTGATGAGCAACGCCGTTCTCATCGCAGTCTGCCCCCTTTTTCCCGACGGAGTATGCGCGGCTAGTGGTTCCCTAGCCAGATCTCGCCACGTATCTCACTGACCCGGGTTACGCAGCAGTCACTCCTCTCCACCCCCCTCTCCTGCCAGGAGAGGGGGCCGGAGGGTGAGGCTCTCCGGCCGCGATGCCTCCCACACCTCTCGGCCGCGGCCGCACTTGCGTCTCGTGCTGCCAGGCACCTGCGGTGTCGTTCGCCATCGCAGCGAGGATTCCTGCCTGCCCGGCGCATGCAGACAGGGAGCAGGTTGCGCCGCTTGGGCATCGTTAAGATGGTCCCCAGCTGGGCATGCTGTCGTCTCCGGGTCGAATGGTCAGCCGCCGCCGGTCGGTGCCGTCTGCCTTCA
>CALFVE010000087.1 GCA_937928475.1 uncultured bacterium
GACCAGCGCAAACTCGCTCAACGTGGTCACCAGCGAGGCCAGGGCCAAAACCGAATACGTCCCCCAAGCGCGCAAGATGATGCGGTAGACGTTGAAGGCATGCCCGCACCAGACCAGCCCGGCGCCGATGGCTAGGACCCGACGAGTGTCGTCCAACATGCCCGGCCCCCACAGCGCCCACAGTAGCATGAGTATGCTGCCTACGAAGCCCAGGCTTAGCACCGCCGTAGTGCCGATATCCTCGAGCCGCTGGGCTTCCGCCTCGTCCCGTCGGCCCAGGGCGAGCGGGAGTTGCTTGCTCAACCCATGCATGGCGCCCAGGTGAGCATTGGACAGGTACTTGTTGAACAGGTCCGCCAGCCGCATCAGCCCCCGGCCGGTCGGCCCGATGCGGTTCATGACGTAGATGCTCTGTACCAAGCCGAGCAGCAGATCCGCGTAGGAACTAGCTAGCACCAGCACGACGCCCCACAGTGCTCCCTGTCGGCGTCGTTGGCGAGGTGGGCACGCGCTGTCTTCCGGAACCGTCTCGGAGTCGGTCATGGTAAAATGCTTCGGCGCGGACCAGGGCCGCGCCGTGCTAGGGAGACGTCCGGTTAGGGCGGGCCCCTGCGCCCGCGGGACTGTCTCTCATGCCAAGAGGCGCAGCGGAGCGCACGGCCGGGCAGTCGGCCGGCGCTTACCTCGCCACCTGTTCTGCGAGGGCCTGGGCTTGGGGCGTCCTTGTCCACCAGCGCAGCATCTGAATGCGGTAGGCGGCGTAGGGGACACTACGGTCCGGGGTCTCCTTGACATCAATAGCCGCCAGGGTGGCGGGATCCCGCCCCTGGAACTGCGCCAAGAATCCCGTCAGGGTCGTGGTGAGCGCCTTTTCCGGGCTAGGCGCCGTCGTCTTGGCGATGGCCCGGCAGGCCGCCTCGACATCGCCACAGCACAGCCAGCCTGCCCGGTCCGCGGTCAGGGTGGCACGCTGCTGCCAGGCGTGCGCGATCTTGACCAGGGTGTCCCGAGCCGCGGCCGGAATGCTGTTGAGAAGCGGGGCCGTGAGGTCCTGCAGCAACTCGCGCAGCGCCGTCGCGACGTCGCCGATCAAGCGGCTGGGCCGATTGGCGATCAGGTCGGCCACTTGCCACTCGGCCAGGTAGCCGGAGCGGATGTATTCGACTTCCCGGCCGATCTGGAAGACCACCTCCGCGCCCTTCATGCTCCGCATCAGCCCGGTGGGGATGGCCAAGCGCGCGGGCCCGTCCTGCAAAGGGACCGGGTGCATGCAGCGCTCGGCGAAGACCATGAGTTCGGGATCGCGTACCCGCAGCACCCGACAAGCCTCATGGGCGGCTTCGACGATATCGGGGTGGCGCTGGCGTTCCAGATGCGCGCACATGTCAATCACAGGGCGCATTGCTTCCAGGTCGCTCCACACCTGCTTGACGCGGTGCACCAAGCGCATCACGTTTTCGTCCTGCTGAAACCGCGCCAGGTAAGGGCGGTCCTGCTCGTACTCCCAGGGCGCGGGGCCGCGCTCGTCGGGGATTTCCGCCGCCGCCGGGCCGGGCACCGCGCCTGGAGCCGGTGGTGGCGGCGGACCCGCGGGGGATAGCGTGGGCGCGCCGGCTGCCTCACCTGACTCGAAGACCTCGCCGCCGGGCTGGCGGGTCGGCTCGGGCTCCGCCGTGGCCCATTCCTCTTCTTCCGGAGCAAAGACGTCTTCGGCTGGAGCCGGCTCATAGAGATACCCTGGCTCGCCTTCCTCCCCAGGACCCGCCAGGTCCTCCAGAGAATCGAACTCGTCGGCAGCGCCCGGGGGACGGGTGCTGACGAAAGGGTCAGGAGCAATGTGTCCCAGGCGATCCAGCCGGGCCGCCGCGTGAGGGTCTACCTGGCGCAGTTTCTCCCAGGCGGCCTGGTCGTCCCGATCGGTGAGGACTGCATCCTGCAACTGCCGCGAGGCCAGGTGCGGGTCATCCTGAGCCAGGTACAGGTCCGCCAGCCAAAGCCGGACCGCATTGAAAGTAGGATCGAACTCCAGGGCTTCCTTGGCCAACTCCTCCGCCCGAGCCAGATGACCGCGTTCCCCTTGGTGCTGAGCCTGCTGAAACTTGCCTTCCGCATCACGTCTGGCTTGACTCTTCCCACCTGTGTCCATAGCGGACACCTCCCACAGAAGATAAGTAACCGGCGCTTGCTGTCATTTGCCTGCTCGACTCACCCCAATCTGAGATTCGACGAAGCCACGCGGAATCCTTCTCCGCTCGGTGCCTTCTCTGGGGAACGACTGCCCTTGCCGGCGCCCGGGCGGGGCTTGCCTACGAGGCGCGCGATAAGCCTGGGGGCAGGCACACCACCAGCGCCTCCAGGTCCGGCGATAAAGGCAGAGCCGCCAGGCAAATTGTGCTTGCGCTTCGCGGGAGATTGCGCTATACTAAGAGCACAATAGTTCCCGGAGGCTTATTCTGGGAGTGGGCATATTGTCCACTCCCTGTTTGTTCGGGGAGGAGACTCTGGCCCGGCTCGGCCGGGAAGCACGGTAATGAAGCGCCATCCCTTGGTGGAGAAGCTGTGGCCCGAAATTGAGACAGCCGTGAAGGGGCTGGGCTTCGAACTGGTGCAGATGACCTTCGGAGGACACCCTGGAGCCGCGGCCTTGACCGTGTATGTGGACCGGCCGGCGGGGGTCAGCGCCGACGACTGCGCCTTTGCGGCCGAGCACCTATCGGTGCTGCTGGACGCGCTCGATCCGGTGGAAGGGTCT
>CALFVE010000088.1 GCA_937928475.1 uncultured bacterium
CCGAATATGGCGCCGAACGTCGCGGCGCCCCCATGAAGTCCTACGTGCGTATCTCCGACCGACCTATCCGCCTGCGCAGCGGCGTGCGCGAGCCGCAGATCGTGGTGGTGCTCGACAGCACGCTCATCACCTCCGAAAGCATCGCCGCCGGGGTGCCCGCGGACGGGATCATCCTGATCAACGGCGACGGCGATCCGGCGGCCATCAAGCAGCAACTGGGAGTCCCCGCGACGGTCAAGGTCGGGGTGGTGGATGCCACCACCATTGCCCAGGAGACGATCGGGCGGCCCATTCCCAATACGCCCATGCTGGGAGCGCTGGCCAAGGTCAGCGGCATCGTGACCTTGGAGGCGGCCAAGGCCGCCGTCCGCAAGACCTTGGGCGGCAAACTCTCGCCGGCGGTGCTGGAGGGCAACGACCGGGCCGTGGAGCGCGCCTATGAGGAGGTCAAGGTAGCATGAGTCACTACGCCCCGGATACCAAGTACCAGGACCTGGCCCCGGCGGGGATCATCCCCCAGGCCGGCAACGCGGTGGAATACATCACCGGCACCTGGCGTCTCCAACGCCCGCATCGCCGGGACGAGGATTGTATTGATTGCCTGTTCTGTTGGGTGTACTGCCCCGATGCCGCCGTGCCGGTGCAGGGCGAATCGGTCAAGGGCTTGCAGTTCGACTACGATCACTGCAAGGGCTGCGGCATCTGCGCCCAGGTCTGTCCCAAGAAGTGCATTGACATGACGCCGGAGGGACATTGAGAGACTGCCATTCATGATTCACGACTGATGATTGGTAAACGGCAGAGCAAGCAGCGGGGAACGAGCCGGGCGTTCGCCGGTTCGTGCCCTCAGCAATTATCAATCGTCAATTATACGTTTCCCCAACGGTGGCCCTATGCGCGGGCGCGCGGTGTTGGGGGCGGGCAGTGGCCGGGCTGCTCAGTACGGGTCGCGCACCCGCCCAGGGAGTAGTTCGCATGCCGCTACAAATCACTACACCACAGGACTGGCAGGTCTTTCAGCAGGATGCGCTGGGGCAGGCGGTCTTCGCGGTCAGCGCGACCGGCGCCCCGGGGGGCAGCCGGGTGCTGGCCCGGCTCACGCTCCTGCCCGGCTATTCGGGGGTAGATACCGACTGGACCGCTCTCCCCGAAGAGGCTGCCGGTTTCAGCGGGCATCTGCTCGGCGAAGCCGGCGGCTGGTATCGCCTGGAAGTGAAGGTCGAGGCCCCCGACGGCAAGGTGGGCCAAGCGACGGTGCCGCACGTCGGCATCGGCGAGGTGTTCGTCTGCGCCGGGCAGTCCAACGCGGCCAACCACGGGGAGCGGCCGCAGAAGCCCGGCGATGACCGGGTGGTCGCCTTCGACGGGCAAACCTGGCGGCCCGGTTACGACCCGCAGCCGGGTGCGACCGGGGAGAGCGGCTCCCCCTGGCCGCATCTGGGCGATATGTTGGCGCGCAGCCTGCAAGTGCCCATCGCCTTCGCTTCGGTGGCGGTCGGGGGCTCGCGGAGCAGCCAGTGGCTGCCGCCGGACGGCGAACTCTACCCGCGTCTGGTGAGCATTGGGAAGGCCCTGGGCAGAAACGGCGCTAGGCTGCTGCTCTGGCACCAGGGCGAGAGCGATACGCTGGACCGCACCTCCGCCGAGGAGTACGCCCGGCGGCTGACCGTGATCATGCAGACGCTGGACCGAGACCTGGGCTGGCACCTGCCCTGGATGGTGGCCCAGGCGGCCTACGGTTTCACCGATGACTTCCCGGAGGAGGCGCAAGCGCAGGTGCGGGAGGGCCAGCGGCTGCTCTGGGAGCGGGGGTTGGCCTTTCAGGGGCCGCTCACCGACGACCTGATTGGGCCTAAGTACCGCATGGACGAGGGCGGCGTCTGGATTCACTTCAACGAGAACGGCCTGCGCACGCACGCCGAGCGTTGGTTCGCCATGCTCTGGGCGCAACTGTACGCCTGGCCGTACCTGGTGCCGGGAACCGAGGAGGGCCTGCTGCCCAGGGAGGGCGCGCCGTAGGCAAGTGGAACGTGGAACGTGGAAAGTGAAACGTGGGAAGTGGGAAGCAACCTCTCACTTGCCACTTGTTTCTTGCGGGCCACAGACCACAGACTACCGACTTCCTTCACAGGAGGAGCATTCTAATGCCCGAAATCAAGCCTATGGAGGGTAATCAGGCCATTGCCGAGGCCATGCGCCAGATCAATCCCGATGTAGTGGCCGCCTATCCCATCACCCCCTCCACCGAAATCGTCCAGACCTTTTCCACCTTCGTTGCCAACGGGGAGGTGGACACCAACTACGTGGCGGTAGAGAGCGAGCATTCGGCGATGACCGCCTGCACGGCCGCGGCGGTGGCGGGAGGCCGGGTGATGAACGCCACCTCCTCGCAGGGCCTGGCCCTAATGTGGGAGATTCTCTACATCACCGCCTCCCTGCGTGCCCCGGTCATCCTCACCGTGGTCAACCGCGCCCTGTCGGGGAACATCAACATTCATTGCGATCACTCCGACGCCTACGGTGCTCGTGATGCTGGCTGGATCCAACTATGGGGCGAGAACGTGCAGGAGGGCTATGACAACCTGATTCAGGCGGTCCGCATCGGTGAGCACCTCGACGTGCGCCTGCCGGTGATGAATTGCATTGACGGCTTTCTCGTCAGCCACTCCTATGAACTCCTGCAGGTCGAAGACGACGAGGCGGTGCGGGCCTTTGTCGGTCCCTACCAGGCCGTCAAGCCGCTGCTGGACATCGCTAACCCCATCACGGTGGGACCCCTCGACCTTTGGGACTTCTACTTCGAGCACAAGCGGGGGCAACTCGACGCCTACCCGCCGGCTAAGGAAGTCATCGTGGAGGTGGGCAAGGAGTTCGGGAAGACCTTCGGGCGCGAGTACGGTTTGTTCGAGGAGTACATGTTGGAGGACGCCGAGTATGCCGTCGTCGCCCTAGGTTCGGCAGCGGGAACCGCCAAGGACGCGGTGGAGAACCTGCGTGCGGATGGGATGCGGGCGGGCCTGCTGAAACTGCGCGCTTTCCGGCCTTTCCCGGCGCCGGAGGTCGCCGCGGCGCTGCGAGGCAAGAAGGCCCTCGCTGTCTTCGACCGCGCGGCTTCCTTCGGCGCCGCGAGTTTTCCGCTATACTCGGAGGTCATCGGCGCCCTTTATCTGGCCGGACAGCAGATTCCGGCCATTGACATCTTATACGGCCTGGGCGGCCGGGAGATCGTTCCGGAACAGATTATCGAGGTTTTCCGCAGCCTGCCCGAGGTAGCCGCTTCCGGCCAGCCGGCCAATCCGGTGCGGTATGTGGGAGTGAGGGAGTAGTTGTAGCGCGGGGCTTCCATGCCGCGCCGGTAGCGCAGGCGTCTCGCCTGTTCTGCCAGGGGGTGGCGCCTGGCTCCCCTCTCCCAAGCCGAAGGCGCGGGAGAGGGGCGGGGGGGTGAGGCAAGGGAGGGGCGGACTAGAACGCCGCCCTACGCGAAGCCTGCCACATTGTTCCAAGGAGGCTCATTCATGCCTAAGAATCTCAAGCAACTCAGCGCCGCCGAGGAGCGCCTCACCGGCGGCCATCGCCTGTGCCCCGGCTGCGGGGAGCCCATCGCCGTCCGCCAGGTGCTGATGGGGACGGACGATCCGGTGATCGTGGCTTCCGCCACCGGTTGCACTGAGGTCTCTACCACCATCTTCCCCTACACCGCCTGGAAGGTGCCCTGGATCCATATCGCCTTTGAGAACGCC
>CALFVE010000089.1 GCA_937928475.1 uncultured bacterium
ATCAACGAGGGCAACAGCGGCGGGCCGCTGCTGGACCTCGCCGGCCACGTCATCGGCATCAACGAGATGATCTTCAGCCCTACGGCGACCAACCTGGGCATCGGCTGGGCCATCCCGGTCAACGAAGTCAAAGAACTGATGTACTTCCTTGTCAACCGCGGGCCCTGGATCGGCGTCACCACCACCCCCAACAGCCGCGGCCTGGCCCGCTACTTCAACCTGCGAACCAGCGAGGGGATGCTGGTGGTGCAGGTGGTGCCCAACAGCCCTGCCGCCCGCGCCGGAGTGCAGCCCGGCGACGTAATCCTGCAGGTAGATGCCGTGACCATCAAGACCGCCGAGGAGTTCACCCGCGCCATTCTCGCGCACAAAATCGGCGAGGGCATCCAGTTGACGCTCCAGCGCGGCGGGGAACGCCTCACCATCCAGGTCGAGGCCGGCAAGGTGCCGGAGGGCATGTTCTGAGAGGCAGCCCAACAGAAGCACAACAGAAGCGCGACGGCAGCGGAACGGCAGCGCCATGGCAGGTGGCCGGCAGAGCCCGGGCAAAGCACCGGCCCTGACCCCCGGCGGCAACCGCCTGCACATCGCCTACTGCTGGCTCGCAAGCGGCAACTCTCGTCACCTCACTTACCGCATTCAGGAGGTATCTTTGTGCAGTATCGAATCTACGGAAAGACCAGCAAGAAGATATCTGCGCTTGGCTTTGGAGCCATGCGCTTGCCCCAGGATCACGACGAATCCGTCGAACTGATGCGCCGGGCCATGGACCTGGGGGTCAACTTCATTGACACCGCTATGGGCTACGTCGGCGGGGAGAGCGAGATCATGGTCGGCAAGGCGGTCAAGGGCCGCCGGGATCAAGTTTATCTCTCCACCAAGAACGCCTGCCACGAATGGACCAACGAGTCCTGGCGGCGGCGGCTGGAGAGCAGCCTCACCAAACTAGACACCGACTACATTGATTTCTACTGCGTAGTCCACGGCCTCACTTGGGAAGCCTACACCCAGCACTTCAGCAAACCCGGCGGCGGCCTAGAAGAGGCCTTCAAGGCCAAAGAAGAAGGCCTTATCCACCACTTGTGCATGTCCTGCCACGACACGCCGGAGAATATGATCAAACTGATTGACGAGGGCTGGCTGGAAGGAATGATCGTCCAGTACAACCTGCTCGACCGGCGCAATGAGCCGGCTATCCAGTACGCTCACGAACGAGGCCTGGGGGTCTGCATCATGGGCCCGGTCGGGGGCGGCCGCCTCGCCCACCACTCCGATCGGCTGGCGGCGCTGGGCGGAGCCGGTGTAACCTCCATTCCCGACCTCGCCCTGCGCTTCGTGCTAGCCAATCCTCACGTCACTTGCGCCATGTCGGGGATGAACACCATACAGCAGGTGGAGGAGAACGTGGCCACAGCTTCCCGGGAGGAGCCGCTCAGCGAGGAGGAACTGGCGGCGATCCGGCGCGCCACCGAGGAGAACCAGCGGCTGGCAGAACTGTATTGCACCGGCTGCCGCTACTGTCTGCCCTGCCCGCAGGGCGTGGCTATCCCGGACATCTTCAGCATGATGAACCTGCACCGGGTCTGGGGCCTGACCGAGCCGGCCCGTCGCCAGTATGCCCATCTGCAACGCCACGCCACGGACGAGCGTAAGGACGCTAGCGCCTGCGTGGAGTGCGGCCAGTGCGAGGAGAAGTGTCCGCAGAATATCCCCATCATGAAGCAGCTTAAAGAATCGCACGAGGCGCTGGCCGCACCCGCCGAGGGGTGAAGGACGACGCCTCGAAACCGCGAAGCGTAGGGGTGGCACTTCTTCGTATCTGTTTAGCGCCTCGCCGGAGACAGCGGGAACCCACCGCTGGCCTCTCCAGGCCCTCTTCTGCGCGAGCGCGGGAGAGTATGGGGTGACACAAACACATACGAACGACGAGGGGAGCGCGCGCTCAGGCGGCCTCTGCTGGCTTTCGACTTCCAACTTCCGACTCTCTGCTCAGGAGGGTGTCAGCATGCAATACACTCGCTTCGGCAATACCGGTATTGAGGTATCCCGCTTGTGTCTGGGCTGTATGGACTTCACCGAACGGCTCGACCGGCAGGGTGCCCAACGCCTGCTCTACGATGCCCTCGAGCGAGGCATCAACTTCCTGGACACCGCCGACGGCTACGGCATGGGACACAGCGAGGAGGTGTTGGGGGAAATCCTGAAGGGGCGCCGCGAGCAGGTCATCCTGGCGACCAAGTTCTGGGTGAAGATGGCCGACCGGCGTAACGCGCGCGGCTGCTCGCGGGTGCACATCATGGAGGCACTGGAAGCCAGCCTGCGGCGCCTACAGACCGACTACGTGGACCTCTACCAACTCCACCATCCGGACGCCTCTACCCCCGTCGAGGAAGTGCTCTCTACGCTAGACGCCCTGGTCCAGCAAGGCAAGGTGCGGTATATCGGGGTCTCCAACCACTACGCCTGGCAGATTGTGCACCTGTTGGGGGTCGCTGCGCTACACCACTGGGAGCCGCCGGTTTCGCTGCAGTGTCGCTACAACCTCTTGGACCGGGCGGTGGAGATCGAGAGCCTCCCTTGCTGCCGGCGGTTCAACCTCGCTACCATGATCTACAGCCCCCTAGACGGGGGCTTCCTCACCGGCAAATATCGGCGAGGCGAAGAGCCACCCCCAGGCAGCCGCTTCAGTGCCGACCGCCATCGCCAGCGCCTGACCGAACAGCGCTTTAAGGCACTCGATCGGCTGCGGGCCATCGCCGACGAAGCGGGCCTGCCGCTGCCCCAACTCGCGGGAGCCTGGCTGCTCAGCAAGCCGGGGGTGACCGCGATCATCCTGGGTGGAGGCGCTCCTGAGCACTTCGAGGGCATGTACCCGTGCGCCGATCTGGAACTGGCGCCCGAGGTCGTTGCCGCCCTGGACGAGGCTACCCAAGAATTCCGCTATCAGCCCTTCTGGAATCAGCCCATCGTGGACGGACCGCCGCTGTCTCTGCACCGGCTCTAGAACGTGGCCAGGAGGCGCTGGCCGAAGGCGCCGAGAGGCCAGCGAGGGGCCCGAAAGCGGCCCGCCACAGGGCCGACGAGCGGGACTGAGGCGAGCCGCCCGGGCGGGCTTTCCGCCCTAACCGACTCCCGCCGGGGCGCCTGGAGCGGCGGGTGAGCCCTGTTCCGCGCGCAGCATCTCTTGGGCCGCCTGCAGCGCCGCCGGCGGCGTGGCCCGTCCGCTCACCGCCAGATACAGGGCATAGTCGAGCGCCCGGCTCAGAGCCGGCGGCTGGTTGGGGAATAGGATGGTCGCCCCCGCCAACGTCGGCACCACTGCCCCCAGCAGTGGGTCGCTCACCGCTTTCTCGATCAAATCCTGGTGTACGGGCAGCCCTCCCCAGTCTACCAGCCGTTGCTGGGCCTGCATGGTCAGTACCACCTGCGCGAACTTGACCGCCAGATCCCGCTTGGGGCTGCTCGCGAAGACCGCCAGACCGTCTCCCAGGAGCCGCCCCATCGCCTGTTTGCTCCCGGGCAACGGTAGCACCTGGTAGGCCGGTATCCCCTGCACTCCCCGCCAACTCCGCGCCACCCAAGTGTCCGTGACCAGCATCCCGAGCCGACCCAGGGCAAACAGTTGTTCCAGTTCGTTCTGAGACCAGGAGAGCACCTCCGGCTGCGCCGATTTGGCCAACTCGACAAACCGAGCCAGGGCGCGGGCCTTGCCCTCGGTGGCCAGGTCCACCACGCTGCGCCCGTCGAAGGCCGGGTCGCCCTCCGCCCACATCATTTCCTGAAGCAAGGCTGCGCCTCCCCCCTCGCGAGCGCCAGGCAGTCCCAGGCCGTAGACCTGCGGCGGATTGTGCAGACTGGCCGCCACCGCCACCACCTGTTCCCAGGTGCTGGGCGATGCCAGTTCCTTGGCCTGGAGGAGATCGCTCCTCACCAGCAGAACCCGCGCACCCAGCCCCCAGGGCACCGCCTTCAAGTGCCCATCGGCGGTGAACAAGCGCAGCGCCGGGGGCACGATCTTCTCCGCCGCCGGGCTACGGGCCAGGCTGTCCAGCGGGGCCAGGGCACTCTGGAACTGGGCCAACCAGCTGGCACTAATCACCACCAGGTCGGGCGCCGAACCAGCGTCCACCCCGGTCCAGCGAGTCAGCAGGGGGTAAGCGGTCAGGGTGGCGTGCCGGCGCAGATTCACGATCACCTCGGGATGGTGCTGTTGAAACAGCCAGGCGATGTCGTTGAGTGGCCCCAGGTCGCTCATCGCCCCGTCGTACCAGATGGCGATCTCCAGGTGGGTCCGCGCCGCGGGAGTCTCTGCGGCGAGGCTAGCAGCCGTCCCCGTCAGCGCCACGGTGATCATCACACCCAAAGCGATTCTCATTGCAAGCCTCCGCCGAGCAACGAAGCGGTCCCGGTCGGATGTCTCCTGCCGGGACCGCTGAAAGTGCTCCCCCGCGCTGCACAGCCGGGTCGTCCAGGCTGCTTGCCTCTGCGCCTCACAGATTCTGCTGAGCCACGGCGTGCCCGGCGATCTGGCGGACCTCCTCGGTGCGCAGGGTGGTGTCAATATTGATGGTCGCTGGCACCGGCGGCTCCATCATCATGCCCATGCCGGGCGCCCCCCCCATGCCCGGCGCTCCCCCCATACCCGGCATGCCGGGCATCCCCGGCATCCCCATGCCCATGCCGGGCATCGGTGGCATCGGCGCCATGGGCGCGCCCATCCCGGGCCCGCCCATGCCCATCCCCATTCCCATCCCGCCCATTCCCATCATACCTGGGCCGCCGGCCCCCACCAGCGCCCCAATGAACATAGCAGCGTCAGTGTGAACCAGGCCGCGGTAGTCCAGTTTCATCGTCATCATTCCGCCGCCCATCATTCCGCCGCCCGTCATGCCCCCGCCCATCATGGCTTCCATCCCGACCGGTGGCGCCAAGATCGTCTTAACCTTCTTGTTGACTGTGTCCTCAAAGGCCACAAAGCGCCCCTCGTCCACTGCGAAGTAGGCCACCCGCTTGATGGTAACATCGCCCTTCAAGGTACCCTGAGGCTCCCCATCCGGACCAACCATCGGCATACCGCCCATGCCGCCCATCATCCCGCCCATCATACCGCCCATACCCGGCATACCTCCGGGGGCGATTGCCCCCCCGCCTGGTCCGCCCATCATGCCGGGCATCCCCGGCACTCCCGGCATGCCCCCCGGCCCCGCTGCGCCTCCGGTCGGCCCCATGGCGGTGCTGGACACCGGGTTGCCGGGCAAGTCCCAGGGGATCTTGACGTTGGTCTCGGGATGGGTAGCCGTAATGCGCGCGCAGCGGTATTTCCCGCGATATTCAAAGCCCTCCAGCCGGAAACTGGCCTCGACCAGGCTCGTCTTCTGGTCGGTCAGGCCGGTAATCATGGACATCTTCCCGGACCAGGTCGCCCCAGGCGCGACCGGATCC
>CALFVE010000090.1 GCA_937928475.1 uncultured bacterium
CCGCGGACGACTACACCGACCCGGCGCCGGCCACCACCTTCAGCCACCTTGACGCCACTGTTGCCCTGTCGCGCGAACTTTTTGAGCAGGCGATATATCCGGCGGTGGACCCGCTAGACTCCTCCTCCCAACTGCTGGATCCGCTGGTGGTGGGAGAGAAACACTACCGCGTGGCTCGCGGAGTGCAGGAGACGATCCAGCGCTACCGGGCCCTGCGCGACATCATTGCCATCCTGGGTGTGGAGGAACTCTCCGAGGAGGACCGGCTCGTCGTATCGCGGGCCAGACGAGTTCAGCAGTTCCTGACCCAGCCTTTCTTTGTTGCGGAGGTCTTCACTGGGCTGCCGGGCGTCTACATAGATGTCGCCGACACGGTAGACGGCTTCGAGCGGCTGCTGGCGGGAGAGTTTGACCACCTCCCGGAGGACGCCTTCCGCATGGTGGCAACCATCGAGGACGCGGCCAAGAAGGCCCAGCAAGTGTAGACAGGCCCAGCGCGCGGCCAGGAGAACCCCGGTGGCTCGCAAGTACCATTTTCGCCTCATCACGCGAGAGGGCATCAAGTACGATGGTCAGATCGTATACGCCCGGCTGCACGCTCCCGACGGTTACTTCGGGGTGATGGCGGACCATGCGCCCCTGATCGCCGCGCTCAGCCCCGGGGAGATGGTCATCACCGAGCGCGAGGGCGGGGTCCCGCTTTATTACGCTGCCGCCTCCGGCGTAGCAGAGATCCGAGACAACGAGGTGGTAGCGCTGGTGGAAAGCGCTGAGCGGGCTGACGAGATCAACGTTGCGCGTGCCCAAGAGGCCGCGGCGCGCGCCCGAGAACGGCTGGCCGCCCGAGCGCAGGCGGACATTGACCAGGAGCGGGCGCGGGCCGCTTTGCAGCGCGCTCTGGCGCGCCTCCAGGTCGCTGGTCATAGCACCGGCAAGGGGTCTGCGTAGGGCCGGACGTTGCTGCCGGAGGCCGCCTTGTCAATGCCGCCGGCTTCCGCTATACTCTGTTTGTGAGTTCCACGCCTCTAAAGCCCGCGCTGCCCTCGCAGCCTACCTTGCAGCCCGGCGTGGGAGAGGAGTGCTCGGCCATGGAGCAGATCGTTGTCTCCGGCGGTAGACATCTGCACGGCAAGGTCCCCATCAGCGGCTCTAAGAACGGCACGCTTCCCCTGCTGGCGGCCGCCCTGCTGGTCGAGGGCGAGACCGTTATTGAGAATGTTCCCGACATTCACGACGTTCGCACCATGTTGGAGATGCTGGAGGCGCTGGGGGTACGGACCGAGTTCACTGCCCCGGGCGTGTTGCGCATTGATGCCACCGATTTGCGTTCTACCGAAGCCCCGTACCACCTAGTTCGCAAGATGCGGGGCTCGTTTTATGTCGCCGGGCCGCTGCTGGCTCGCACCGGTCATGCCAAGGTGCCGCTGCCCGGAGGCTGCGTGATCGGCGCTCGGCCGGTGGACTTCCACATCCAGGGGTTCAAGGCGCTGGGCGCGGAGGTCACCGAAAAGGGCGGAATCATGAAGGCCCGCGCTCCTCGCCTGCGGGGCGCGCGTATCTACCTGGATCCTCGGCTGCGCAGCGTGGGGGCGACCATCAACATCATGCTGGCCGCCACCCTGGCCGATGGCACGACCACCATCGAGTCCGCCTCCCGGGAACCGGAGGTGGTCGCTTGTGCCGAATTTCTGCGGGAGTGCGGTGCCAACCTCAGCGGCGTGGGGTCCTCCACCCTGGTCATCCGGGGTGTGGAGCGTCTGCATGGCTGCCGCTTCCGCTCCATTCCCGACCGCATGGAGGCAGGCACCTTTATGTACGCCACGGCGGTCGCCGGCGGGGAGGTAGTCCTGGAGAACGTCCGCCCTGACCACCTCACCTCGGTCATCGAGACGCTACAGGCGGCAGGGGTAACCATCGGCTACGGCGACGACTGGATTAGAGTGCAGGCCGAAGGCCGCCCCGAGGCAGTAGACATCATGACCGCCCCCTACCCGGGCTTTCCTACAGATCTCCAGCCCAATCACGGAGTGGCCGCCTCCATTGCCCGGGGCACCAGCATCATTGAGGAGACCATCTTCGACGCCCGCTTCAACTACACCGACGAACTGGCGCGTATGGGGGCGAACATCAAGGTCGTGGGGCGCGCTGCCATCGTCAAGGGTGTGCCGCGGCTGAGCGGAGCGCCGGTGGAGGCCACCGACATCCGAGCCGGCGCGGCGCTGGTCCTGGCCGGACTAGCGGCCGAGGGGCGCACCGAAATCAACGGCGCCGAGTTCATTGACCGCGGCTATGAGCGGTTTGTGGAGAAATTGCGCTCGCTGGGGGGCGAAATCCTCCGCTGCGAGACCCGGGGGGCCCCATGTTTGGTATAGGGGACCGGCTGGGGATTGACCTGGGGACCGCCAATGTGGTCGTTTACGCGCGGGGACGAGGGATCGTCCTGCGCGAGCCCTCGGTAGTCGCCATCGAGTACCGCTCCCGGCGAGTGCTAGCCATCGGCCGCGAGGCCGAGGCCATGCTGGGCCGCACTCCCGGCAACATCGTCGCCTCTCGCCCGCTGCGCGACGGCGTCATTGCCGACTATTCGGTCACGCGGGAAATGCTTGCCTACCTCCTGCGCAAGGCCTGCGGCCCGCGCGGGCGCATTCTCAAGCCCCTGGTAGTCATCTGCATCCCTTCCGGCGCCACCGGCGTCGAGCGCCGCGCGGCTCTCGACGCTGCCCGGGCTGCCGGGGCACGGGAGGTTTACCCCATTGAGGAACCGATGGCGGCGGCCATTGGCGCCGGCCTGCCGATTGCCATGCCCGGCGGCAACATGGTGGTGGACATCGGCGGCGGCACCACGGACATCGCAGTTATCTCCCTGGGCGGGATCGTGGTCAGCGACTCGCTGCGCGTCGGGGGCAACAACCTCGACGAGGCGATCATGCGCCACATCCGCCGTACCTACAACCTGGAGATCGGCGAACGCACCGCGGAAGCGGTAAAGATCCAGATCGGCTCCGCCTTTGACGTGGGGGACGACCGCGATATGGAGGTCCGCGGGCGAGACAGTTTCACCGGCCTGCCCAAGACCATGCGCGTAAGCGGCGCCGAGGTGCGCGAAGCCCTCTCCGAGAGTGTCATGCAGATCGTGGAGGCGGTCAAGCGCATCCTCGAACTCACACCGCCGGAACTGGCCGCCGACATCATCGAGCGCGGTATCACCCTGACCGGCGGCGTGGCTCTGCTGGCGGGGATGGACCGCTTGATCGAACTGGAGACCGGCATCCCGGTGAGGGTAGCAGAGGACCCCATCTCCTCGGTAGCCATCGGCACGGGGCGGGTCCTGGACCAGGCGGAGGTCCTGCGCGGGCACTCCACCAAATTCTACCCACGCCCACAACTGTATGGGAAGCGATAGGGCAGGTGTTCTCGCCTGCTGCGCCGGGACAACTTCTCGGCTGACGGTGAGCGCCGGCTTCCAGGGCCCAGAGGAGAATGCGGGACGTGGGGCTTCATCTTACACAAGGGAGTAAAGGGAGTAAGCGACCATGCGACTAGCCGACCGTATGAGCCGACTCGGAACCGAGACCGCCTTTGAGGTGCTGGCCCGGGCTCGGCAACTGGAGCGCGAGGGCCGGGAGATCATACATCTGGAGATCGGCGAACCCGATTTTGACACGCCCGCCCACATCATTCAGGCCGCCTGCGAGGCGCTGAACGCCGGCTGGACTCACTACGGCCCCAGTGCGGGAGACCCCGAACTGCGCGAGACTATCGCCCAGCACATGTACAAGACCCGGGGCCTTTCGGTGGACCCCGATGAGGTGGTGGTCGTGCCCGGCGCCAAGCCCATCATCTACTGGGGCATCACCGCCGTCGTCAACCCCGGGGATGAGGTCATCTATCCTAACCCCGGCTTCCCGATCTATGAGTCCATGATCAACTTCGTGGGCGGGGTCCCGGTGCCCATCCCCTTGCGGGAGGAACATGAGTTTCGCCTGGACGCTGAGGAACTGCGCTCCTTGGTTACCGACAAGACCCGCATGATCATCATCAACTCGCCGCACAATCCCACCGGCGGCGTCCTCACCCTGGAGGACCTGCAAGCGATTGCCGAGGTTGCGCTGGAGCGGGAGATCGTGGTGATGAGCGATGAGCCGTACGAGACAGTGCTCTACGAGGGCACCCACCACAGCATCGCCTCCCTGCCCGGCATGAAAGACCTCACCATTCTGATTGACGGCTTCTCCAAGGCCTTCGCCATGACCGGCTGGCGGCTGGGGTACGGGGTGATGCCCAAGGACCTAGCCGCCATGGTGGCGCGTCTGCAGACCAACTGCACCTCCTGCACTGCCTCCTTCATCCAGCGAGCTGGCATCGCGGCGCTCACCGGGCCGATGGAGCCAACCTACGCAATGGTGGCGGAGTTCAAGCGGCGGCGGGATGTGATCGTGGACGGTCTCAATTCGTTGCCCGGGGTGTCCTGCCTGCGTCCGCACGGGGCGTTCTATGTCTTCCCGAATATCACCGGGACGGGCATGGACGGGCGTACGCTGGCCAGGCGCTGCCTAGAGGAAGCCGGCGTGGCGGTGCTCTCGGGCACGGCTTTCGGCGAATACGGCGAAGGCTATCTGCGACTTTCCTACGCCAACTCGGTGGAGAACATCCGGAAGGCCATCCAGCGGATAGGGGAGATGCTCGCGGGGTAGGACCGAGGTTCTCTCCTGCGGTTTTGGCGAGTGTTCTCCACACGCGGCTTTCACAGGCGGGGGGCCTGGCGTGCCGGCGTGCTCTCTAGGGCGCGCATTACAATCATCATGATCCTCATTCTCTGCGCCAATGCGGGCGTTGACCGTACCTACGAGGTGAGCGATTTC
>CALFVE010000091.1 GCA_937928475.1 uncultured bacterium
CATCCCTACATTGCCGAGGTACAGCAGCGGGGGGTCACTTACCGCCGGGTGGTGGTCGGCGCCTACGGCGATCGGCAGGAGGCCGAGGCCGTGCGTAAGGAACTGACCGACGCCGGCTTCGTGGCCGGCGTGATCGCGCGCTGAGTCCGCCGGTTTTTTCGGTTCATCCGCTTCCCTTTCTCCTCGGCGGGCCGAAGCTTCCCCTCCTCCCCTCGTCCTAGCAAGCAGGCTCCTCAGTGAGTGAAGACCAATGGCGCCCCACGAAACACGCCTTCACATATCCGGGATGCACTGTGCGAACTGCGCGCAGACGATCGAGCGCGCCCTGGCGCGGCGGGCTGGCGTCACCTCGGCGAGCGTCAACTTCGCGGCAGGGACGGCGCGGATCGAACACGACCCGGAGCGCGTCACGGCTCAGGAGCTGGTGCAGGTGGTGGCCGACGCGGGCTACGAGGCGCGCGTGGCCTCCGGTGGCAGGCAGACTCGTTTGCTCATCAGCGGCATGCACTGCGCGGCCTGCGCCAGAGGAATCGAGGGGACGCTGCGCAGCACTCCCGGGGTGATTGCGGCCTCGGTCAACTTCGCGGCGGGGTCTGCCGAGGTGGAGTTTGATCCCGCCCAGATTTCTGTGGAGCACCTCCAGGCGCTGATCCGCGAAATGGGCTACGAGGCCCATCTCGCCTCGCCGGGGTCCGCTCATGAGCACTACAAGCGCCTCAGTGCCGCCCAGGTACGCTACCAGCGAGGCATGTTTTTGCTGGGCCTGGCGCTCTCCGCGCCTCTGATGGCGCTCTCGATGATTCCTGCCTTTCCGGGTCGTGACTGGATACTGCTGGCTCTCGCCACTCCGGTCCAGTTCATCGTCGGCTGGCAGTACCTGCGCAACTCCTTCCTCTCTCTCCGGCGCCTCAGCCCCAACATGGACGTGCTTATCGCTCTCGGGTCGCTGACCGCATATCTATACAGCGCGGCCGTGACCATCCAAAGTGGGGGCGCAATGCCTGTCGAGGGCGCGGCCCACTCGCCGCACGTCTACTTCGAGACGGGTGCTATGATCCTCACGCTCATCACCCTGGGGCGGTGGATGGAGTTCCGGGCGCGCGGCGCCGCCTCCCGGGCTTTGCGTGGCCTGTTGGAACTGGCCGCCCCGCAAGCCCGGCTGCTCCGGGAGGGCAAGGAGGTCGTGATCCCCGTCGAGGAAGTGCAGGTCGGCGACCTGTTCCTGGTGCGCCCCGGGGAGAAGATCGCGACCGACGGAGTGGTGGAAGCCGGGGAGGGAGCGGTAGACGAGTCCGTGATTACCGGCGAGAGCATCCCCCGCTACAAGCGTCCGGGCGACGAGGTGATTGGCGCTACGCTGAACCAGCAGGGCGTGCTGACCGTGCGGGCTACCCGCATCGGGCGCGAAACGGTGCTCCAGCAGATTGTGGAACTGATGGAGGAGACCCAAGGCAAGCGCCCACCCATCCAGCGCCTCGCCGACCTGGTCGCTGCCTACTTTGTGCCTGCTATCATCCTGCTCGCCGTGCTGACCTTCGTAGCTTGGTTCCTTGCTGACCCGGCCAACTGGAGCAGCCGGGCACTGGTCAATGCCGTCGCGGTGCTGGTGATCGCCTGCCCCTGCGCTCTGGGATTGGCCACGCCTACGGCGGTGATGGTGGGCAGCGGCCTGGGCGCGCGCCACGGTATTCTGCTCCGCGATGCCGCCGCCCTGGAACGGGCCGGCGCACTCACTGTGGTGGTGTGGGACAAGACTGGCACGCTGACCATCGGCCGGCCCCAGGTCACGGAGGTGGTGCCCCTGGAGCCGGGACTGTCATCCGACGAGTTGCTGCGCCTGGCGGCTTCCGTGGAGGCCGGCTCTGAGCATCCCCTGGCGCGGGCCGTGGTGTCGGCAGCGGCCTTGGCCGGCCTTGACCTGCTTCCGGCGGAGGGTTTCTCCGCTTTGGTGGGGCGCGGAGTTACCGCCCAGGTGCAGGGGCAGATAGTACTGGTCGGCAGTCGGGGATTGCTGCAGGAGCAGGGGGTGTCGCTGGAAGCAAGCCGTGGCAAGTGGGAGGAACTGCAGGCAGCCGGCAACACGGTCTCCGGGGTCGCGCGAGACGGCAGCCTGATCGGGCTGATTGCTCTGGCCGATGGGCCGAAGCCAGGCGCGCGGGAGGCGGTCGAGGGCCTCCGGGCGTGGGGCCTGCGCAGCGTGCTTCTCACCGGCGATAACCGCCGCACCGCTGAGGCCATTGCCAGAGAGGTGGGCATCTCGGAGGTGCACGCCGAGGTACTGCCGGACGCCAAAGTGGAGGCAATTCGCGCTCTGCAGGAGCGGGGCGAGGTGGTGGCAATGGTGGGCGACGGCATCAACGACGCGCCTGCCCTGGCTCAGGCGGACCTGGGCCTTGCCCTGGGCACGGGTACGGACATTGCTATCGAGGCCGGTAAAATCACCCTGGTCAGCGGCGACCCGCGCGGCGTCTTGCGCGCGGTGATCCTGTCGCGCCGCACCCTGGCGCATATCAAGCAGAATCTCTTCTGGGCCTTCTTCTATAATCTTGCGGCCGTGCCCCTGGCTGCGCTGGGTTTCCTGAATCCCATGATCGCGGCGGCGGCGATGGCCGCCTCCTCGGTGACCGTGGTAGGGAATTCGCTCCGCCTGAACCGCCTGCGGTTGTAAGAGCACGCTTGCGGCGAGTTGGCGCTCCTATACCTTCGGGCTCTCAAGAAGGACTTCCCGCTTCTGTAGCGAATACCGCTCCGATCTGCGGCTTTGCCGCCTATCCCCACCACGTGCAAGGAGGACCACTCATGCCCAAGACACTTCGCCTTGGCTTCATCGGCAGCGGAGGAATGACCAAGGCGCACACCGACGCCATGTGTGATTTCAAAGATGTGACTTTCGCCGGCTTCTGCGACGTGAACAAGGCTAAGGCCCAGGCGATGGCCGAAAAGTTCGGCGCCGAGGCCTTTGACAAGCCGGAGGCCATGCTCGCCAAACTGGACCTCGATGCCGTCTGGATCAACTTGCCTCCCTTCGCGCACGGGGAGGCCGAGTTCGCGTGCCTCGAGACTGGAACCCCCTTTTTCGTCGAGAAGCCGATCAGCAAGGATGTGAAGCAAGCGGCGAAGATCGCAGCGGCGGTGGAGAAGGCCGGCCTGATCGTTTGCGTAGGCTACATGACTCGCTATCGGAAGAGCGCCGAGGAGGCGCGTAAACTGCTGGCCGCGGATCCCGGCCGCTATGCGGCTGGGGGCTGGCTGAGCGGCCCCCCGCAAGGGCGCGATCCCGACAGCATCTGGGGCTGGTGGATTCAAAAGGACAAGAGCGGTGGCCAGTTCGTGGAGCAGGTCACCCACACCGTAGACCTCGCCCGCTATCTGCTGGGCGACGCGGAGGCGGTAGCGGCCTTTGCGGCCCGCGGCTTCGTCACGGGGATTGAGAACTACACTATGGACGAT
>CALFVE010000092.1 GCA_937928475.1 uncultured bacterium
GCTGGGCTAAGCCCAGTTTAGTGTACAACATGCGCACGCAAGTCTCAAGCCATTCTCTGCGCCCTCGCTGCCGGGCGGGTGGTGTGTGCGGGATCTTGCGCTCCGGATCTGCCCCCCTGTGAGAACGCCCATTAGAGAAACGCCGCGGCCAGCCGATTGTTGAGCAGCATCCCTCGCCGTGTGGGGCGCCAGCGGTGGGGGTCATCAGCAAGTAGGCCGGCTCGGCGCATCTCGGCTGCCACCGGCTCCAGCGCGGTCACCAGGGTCTCGCCGAACTCGACGCGCAAACTCGCAGGGTCTACGCCTTCCGCCGTGCGCAGAGCCAGCATGATTGTCTCCGCCAGGCGCCGCGCCGGCGACAGGCATTCGGATTCCGCCTCCGCCGACTCTCCCCCCTCCAGGCGACGCATGTATTCGTCAATGTCCGCGACATTGCGTGAGCGGCGATACAGAGGAGCAGGCGCCTCGAGTGGTTGGGCACGGCCGGCTGCTGAGCGTCCGCGTGTCGCCAGAAATGCGCGGGTCGCCTTTTCTTGGAGGTAACTCGCGGCGCTGATGCCGAAGCCTACGTACTCTCCATTGCGCCAGTAATTCAGGTTGTGGCGGCAGCGAAAACCGGGGCGCGCGAAGTTGGAGATCTCATAGTGCTCATACCCGGCGGCGGCGAGGACTTCGTCGGTGCACTCCCAGAGGGCGGCGGCGGTGTCCTCCGGAAGGGGGACCAGGTCCCCGCGCGCTACCGCCTCGGCCAGCGGCGTGCCGGGCTCCAGGGCCAGGCCATAGCAGGACAGGTGCTCCGGCGCGAGGCTGAGGGCAGTATCCAGATTTTCCTCCCAGTGCGCCAGCGTCTGACCGGGGAGGGCAGTGATCAGGTCGAGGTTGAGGTTATCAAAGCCGGCGGCCCGGGCCGCTGCCACAGCCTCCCGCGCCTGCTCGGAGGTATGGAGGCGGCCCAGCAGGCGCAGTTCCGGTGCGCGGAAAGACTGGACGCCCAGGCTGAGGCGGTTGACACCGGCTTCCCGGAGCCTCCGCAGGTAGGTCTCGTCCACCGTGCCGGGGTTGGCCTCACAGGTGATCTCGAGAGGAAGTGGTGAGTGACGGGTGAGCCCGTTCCCCTCATCCCTGTCCCTCTGCCTGCGGGAGAGGGGAGGGATAGACGCCGGAGGGGACTCGGGACGAAGCGCGAAATGCTTGCGGAGCAGGTCCAGGATCTCGGCCAAGTCCTCTACCGGATACAGCGTCGGCGTGCCGCCGCCGAAGTAAACGGTCTGCACCACGCGCCCCTCCGCCTCGGCCGCACGTGCTTCGATCTCCTGGCGCAGCGCCTGCAGGTATCTGCCCATCTCTCCCGGCGCGGGCACTCGTGAGCAAAAGTCGCAGTACGCGCATTTCCGCGCGCAAAACGGGAAGTGCAAGTAAAGGGACAGCGGCGCCATCGGCGGGGTGGAGGGTAGGGTAGGAGAGAAGAGGTGTCAAGAGAGGAGGGTTCCAGGCGCTGCACGGCCAAACTTTGACCGCTATAACGCCACGCCTTGGGGAGTGTGACCACAGGAACCGCAAAGGGAGGCACCGACTATGTCTCTACCTGCCTTGCTCAGTATCGCATTTCTGTCGGCCTGGGGGGCCAACGCCGACCTCCCGCTCAACTTCGTGCGCGCGCCGGGCCTGGTGACGGTTGACGGTCGCCTGGGCGACTGGGTGCTCAGCGCCCCGGTCAGTTATGAGGTGGATCCGGCGGCGCAGGACCGCTCGGTCCGCACCTACGCCATGTGGGACGACCAGAACCTGTATCTGGCCTATGTGGTGCGCGACGCCTCGCCGATGAAAAACTCCGGCGACGATCCTTCCCGCGCCTTTAAGACGGGGGACTCCCTGCATTTCTATCTGAGCACAGCGGAGCAGGTCGAGGCCACGGCCTCTGAGGGCGGGCCGGAAGACTACCATGTGCTGATGTCGGTATTGCAGGACAGGCCGGTCGTCTTTGTCTTCCGCCAGCAGAAGGCAGGAGTGACGACCCCCACCGTGATCTCTTCGCCGGCCACGCGCATCGAGATGGCCTGGATGGGGCCGGTGCCGGGTGCAGCGCTGGCGGTGGAGATGGCCCCCGACAGGCGCGGCTACACGGCGGAGGTCAGCCTCCCGCTGACCTTTTTCGACGACTTCCGTCCCCAGGCCGGGCAGACCGTCGCTGCCGACGTGGCAGTCAACTTCAGCGATGACGCGGGCGCTGCCAACCTGGCCAAGGTCTGGTGGCATCGTGGGTCCAGCCAGATTCTGGATGTTCCCACCGAACTGCGTTTTGAGCGGCACTTGTGGGGGCGTGGTATCTTCCGCGCCGCGGGCGAGAGGCCGCTGGTCATTAACAACCAGAACTTCTACGTCGTGCCGGCCCCGGGGCCGGTTACTGTGGACGGCGACCTCGGCGACTGGGATCTGTCCTGCGCCTACGGGCCCCAGTACGTAGACCCGGCGCTGCAAGACCAGTACAACGCTACTTGGGCAATGATGTACGACGACCAAGCCCTGTACCTAGGCGCCATCTTCAACATCGGGGTGCCCTACAATAACGAGCATGGCGTGGACAATACCTGGTGGCTGGGAGATTCGCTGGAGTTCCGCCTGCAGGCCGACACCCAGTGGCGCGGCGGCGACCCTCGGGAGAACCCGGATATTCTCACCTTCGCGCTCTGGTACAATCCCAAGGAGGACAAGGACTACCTGGCTTTGCAGCGCTCCTTCAAGTTTGAGACGGGTGACATCAGCATGGGGCAGGTCAAGTCGCGGGCGACCGCCGGAGGCCGGATCTTCGAGGCGCGCATCCCCTGGTCAGTGGTGAAGAGCGGCAACTATCCCCGCGCTGGCGACTCCGTCCAGTGCACCCTGGCGGCCATCTGGCAGAACGGACTGCGCGCCTTCGGTATGGGCTCGATCAGTTCCTTCCGGGGAATGGGCGACTGGGGCCTAGCGCACTTTCTGGCTACCGGCAAGCAGGCCCTAGTCTACCGCGATCTGCGCCAGCCGACGGCGGCCGAGGTGCCTATCAGCGCCGGGCAGTACAAAGCGCTGGTGCAGGTCCCCGAGAAGGGCTTGCTTTCGGCCGGGGTATACGACACCCAGGGCCGCCTGCTGCGCACGCTCTTCGCCGGACGGGAGGTCGCCGCCGGCCAGGTGGAGATCGGGTGGGATGGCAAGGACGACGCCGGGCAGCCGGCGCCGCCTGGTGAGTACGAGATCCGCGCCGTAAGCAACGCCGGCTTGCGCGCCCGTTACGTGACCAGCGCTTGCAGCCCGGGGAAACCGCCGCACGCCAGTCCCGACCCCCGGCGCGGCTGGGGTGGTGTGTGGGGCAATGTGATTGACCTGGCCGCTGACGGCACCGGTCTGTACCCCGTGTGGGCGATGGAGGAGGGCGACGGCGCGCTTCTGCATACCGACGAGGACGGCAATCTGCTCTGGCGGCAGCATCTCCCCCTGGCCTTGCACGGGCCCCAGGTGGCGATCGCGACAAACGGCAAGTACGTCTACGTGGCGGTGGATGTCCAGTCCTCGCAAGGCCGCCGCGCTGGCCTCTGGCGGGTCAATTGCGCTGACGGCAGTTATGTTCCTTTCCCCCACGAGGGCGCCGATCCGCTGGAGTTCTACCTGGAGGGCGTCGAGGTCCCCGAGGAATCCGAGACCGGGGATATCCCGGCTGTCACCGGCCTCGCGGCTGACGCGCGGACCCTGTACGTCTCCTGCTATCACCAGAACCGCGTTGCTCTCTTCGACGCCGAAACCGGGCAACTCAGACGCACCTTGCCGGTGCCGCGCCCGCGGGGGCTGTGCCTAGACGGGCGCGGCGGGCTAGCGCTGATCAGCGGCGCGCGTATCCTCTCGGTAGATCCCGCCAGCGGTCGGCGGGAGCCGCTAGTGATCCTGGGGCTGGACGAGCCCTACCACGTGGCCGTGGACAGGCAGGGCAACCTCCTGGTCACCGACCGTGGGGCGAGCCAGCAGGTTAAGCGGTTCAGTCGGGAGGGGAAACTCCTGGGCGTCTTCGGCAAGCCGGGCGGTCGCGATAACAACGGCAAGTTCGAGGTGGACCGCCTGCGCAACCCGGCGGGCATCGCCGTGGCCGCCTCGGGCAAGGTCTTTTACAGCGAGGACGCGCCGCCGCGTATCTTCGTCCGGCTCAGTTCCGACCTCAGGTACGAGAAACTCTGGGCCGGGCCCTGGTATCTCAGCGGCGAGGTCTGCGTGGACCCCGAAATTCCCGAGCACCTGTACATGTGGAGCCACGAGGCCTTCATCCGCCACGTGATTGACTACGAGGGCAAGACCAGTCGTCCCGACGCGGTCTGGTCCGACTTCGCCCTGCCGCCCGGGCAGTACGGGCGCTGGTTTCCCCGCATCGTGCACCACGCCGGCCGCAAGTATATGTTCTGCGGCGGCAATCCCGATACGCTCTACCGCCTAGACGGGGACCGAGTGCTGCTGATCGCGGCGGTGGGCACGGACCGCAACAACCGCGAGGCCCCGCTGTGGGCCTTTAGCGATCTCAACGAAAACGGGCGGATGGACGAGGGCGAGCGCGTCACCTGGAAACCGGCGCCCGGCCAGCCGGTCTTCGGGGGCTCATACTTCGGCGGCGACGTGGACGAGCGGGATATGAGTTTGTACCTGCTCTCCTGGGGCGCGCAGGAGGGAGTCTTCGTACTGACTCCCGAGTGGGCCAAGCCGGGGGTGCCGGTCTACAGTTTCGACCGCGCGCGGGTGATCCCCCTCGCCGCCGCGCACAAGCCCGGAAAGCGCGCCGGTTTCAGTTCCATCTGGCATGCCCCCGACGGCGGCGTCTTCGGCAATGCCGATGTGCCGGGCTCCGACCCGCGCGGCATCGGGCACTCCTCGCACCTGTCCGACGTCTTCGTCTACCGCCTCGACCAGGAGGGTAACCTGATCTGGCGCGCGGGCAAGAAAGCCAGCGGCCTCGCTAAGCATGGAGAGTTCTACGGGCGGGCCTGCGGCCTGGGTGGGCCGATCGGGGAGGAATACTTCTCCTTTGTGGACGAGGGCGGCCAGGACCGCGTGTATACCCAGGACGGCTTGTACGTAGGGAGCCTGCTGGACGATCCCGCCGTGGCCGCGCCCAGCGAGTATACGCTGCTGGTGGAGCACTTCAACTCCAACGTCTACCGCAACGCGCGGGACGGGAAGTGGTACTTCGTGGCTGGCGCCAGCGGCTACGCCAGCATCTGGGAGATCGCGGGATTGGAGAAAGTGAGCCGGCTGAGCGCAAAGATTACAGTCGGCTGACTACGAGTGGTGCCAGCGGAGATTCTCCCGCACCCGGCAGAACCTGCTTCTCTTTGGCAGTCGGCGATAACTGGCGGGCGTCGTTTGAGAGGTGACAATTGTGAAGTTGCTTCTTTGGGCACTATGCGTGCTGCTGTCCGTCCAGGCGGCAAGGGGCCTGAGCGAAGCCGCCACCACCCTCTGGGTCGCACCGTGGGGTAAGGACAGCAACCCCGGCACGGAAGCGGCGCCTTTCGCTACGCCGCAGCGGGCGCGACAGGCGGTGCGCACGGCCCTGGCGGCCCGAGGGGATCAGCCGGTCCGCGTCATTTTGCGTGGGGGCACCTATTGGCTTAGTGAGCCGCTGGTCTTTGGGCCTGAGGACGGCGGCCCGCCACGGCCGGTGGCCGGTAGAGGAGAGGGCGGCGTGTGGTGGACAGCGCAGGAGGGGGAAAGAGTGATCCT
>CALFVE010000093.1 GCA_937928475.1 uncultured bacterium
CACCAAGGGCTCAACCACCGGCTTCGCTGCCGACTGGGCGGCGATCTCCCTGAAGGACTACACCGCCCCCGAAGGCAAGCCGGCCGGGCTGGTCACCAATCTCACGCCTTGGGAGGACTGGTTCGGGACCTTCACGCAGCGCACGATTCGACTCCAGATGGAGGGGACCACGCGGGAACTTCAGATTCACAGCCTCGACCCTGGCGCCTGGGTGGAGCCGAGGGACATCCTGGAGATCTTCGACCCCAGTCAGGAGCCGGATCCCGCCAAGGGCGCCTGGGTCAGTTGGCAGCACAAATTGCTGCCCTTGATGCGAGACCCCTCGGGCGAAATCTACCTAGCGGTCAACGCGGCCGCGGGCGTGCGCAAGTGGACGCTCAGCGATTGCCTGTCGGTGCCGGGGGCCGCGCCGGTGATGGTGGCCTGGGGCGGACCCCCGATTCCCTCCGAGGCAGGGCCCACGGTGGGAGACCGTCTGGACGAGGTCAAAGACTACGTGCTCAGTTGGCCCGGAGACGAGGACAAACACCCGCGGCTCTTCCTCAGTCGCCAGGAACTCGAGGACTTCTGGGCGCGCACCGAGCCTGATCCGGCCCTTTTCGACTACCTACTGCAGCGAGGGCGAGCGAGGTCCGCCGAAGAGGCCTATCGCCGTCCCAACATGGCTTGCGAATATGCCTTGGGGGCGTACCTGGTGAGCGAGGGGTCGCCCGAGGTGGCCGAGCAGATGCAACTTTTGGCCCGGGTGCACAACGTTCTCCGCATGGAACTGAAGGGCCATATGTTCGGGTCCGGCACCTTCCCACCGGTCATGTATGATGCCGTGGCGGATGCCCCTTGGGTTCCCGAATCGGAGCGTGCTCTGCTCCGTGCCGAGATGGCCTACATGGGCTATCGGATGGCCGACCCCGCCACCTGGTCGGCAGAACGTGGCTATTGCTCGGGCAACTCCAACATGACCGTCAACTGGGTGCTCCCCCAGGGGCTGATCGCCTGTGCTATCCCTGAACATCCCATGGCCAAGACTTGGTTCCGCAATGCGGATTGGATCATGGAGCAGTTCCTGAGCAACATGGTGGGAGCGGCGGGCGAGTGGCCCGAGGCCCTAGGCGGTCACGGCCTCTTCAGCGTCAGCGAGATGCTCACCTTTGCCATCGCCGCCACCAACGCTGGCTTGCGCGACTACGTCAACGATCCGCGCTTCAAGCGCCTGCTGCTTTACCAGGCCAAGCTGCACACGCCGCGCGACCCTCGTCCCCGCGGCCATGCGGCGTGGGCCAGGCCGGGCCAGCGTTATATCCCGGCTTTGGGGCGCGATACTATGTCGCCACCCTGGGGCATCAGCGGGGCGATGGCCCGCGCTACCCTGCACAGCGACCCCGACTACTCGGCAGTCCTGCAGTGGCTGTGGCTGGAATCGGGCGCCGGCTATCAGATGAGCAACCACTTCGTGGGCTGGCAGTACGTCTACCTGGACAAGAGCCTGCCCGCCAAGCAGCCGGATTGGACCTCTGAGGTCCTGCCCCGGGCGGGGGCTGTGCTCCGCCACGGCCTGGGGACGGCCGACGAGCACCAGGTAATGCTGCTTTCGGGGGATCACAACCACGCCTTCTATCCGGGCCACACTGGCAGTTTCCCTGCCATCTTCGCGTATGGGGTGCCGCTGGCTGGCTCCTGGCCGGGCGGCTATCAGTATCAGGATGAACTCCTCACCTGCCACGTAACCCTCGCACGTGGGGTGGGCACCTTGGCCGAGCGCAGTGCCTGCTGCGGGTACGCGGGAACCGCTCAGGGCGCCAGCATGTGGAACTGGCCCGAAGGCGCTCCGGCGCGCTTTGGGGAGCACGGGGGCCTGGGGAACGTGAGCGCCTTCTCTGCTCTCCCTCGGCAAGACTACGCGGCCGTGGACGTGGCCTTGCACTGCCCGCGCTCTCAGACGCTGGACTGGCCGACCAATCTCCCCGCATGGCCGCCGGTGGCCGCCAAAGGCAAGCCCCCGGTAGACTGGCGCAGGCAGGTGCTGTGGCTGAAGGACGACGATCCGGCGAAGACTGCTTACCTGTTGATTCGAGACACGGTGAAGGGCGTGCAGGGCCCCCAACCGACCATGTGGCAGATGTGGACAGTTTCGGAGAAGATCGGTGCCTCCCAGGAGGTCAAAGACCTGGAGACTTTCCTCGCCGACAAGCCGGGGAATGCCATCCTGCCCGCGCGGGAATTGAAGGGCGACCGCTTCACCGCCATCGGGCAGTTGGGTGTGGATGTGGAGTATTTCGTCGCCTCGCCGACCGACACGCCGCGGTATACTCTGCGCTGGGGTACCGACATGCACGACTGGGCCAACAAACTGGCGCAGCCGGAATACCAGGACCTGCTGCACCTGCAAATGCCAGGCGATGGCGCGTACTTCGTAGCCTTCTATCCCCGCAAGCGCGACTGGCCCGCGCCCCACTTCGCGACGCTCGGAAACGGCCTTATCATCAAGGTAGCCGGGGATTTTGGCAGCGACTACGGCTTCCTGTCGGCCCTGCAAGCGACGGCGACGGGCCAGGGCGCATCCTTCCGCGGCACCGCCGGTTCGGTGCAGGATCGCAAGAGCGGCCTGGTGCTGTGTCTGGGAGCGGCAGGGGAGGTGCGCTATCGGGAGTACGGGTTGGCGGCCGATTTCGCTGCCGGGCTACGGGTCGGTCGCGACGAACTGAGGGTGGAACTTCCCGAAAAGATTCCCAACGGCGATCAGACTTTGCAGCCGCTGATCCCCTTCCCCGGCGGCCAGGTGACCCTCCTCGCGCCCGGCAACTGGGACTTGACCAAGCCGCCGGCCGGGGTAACTCTTCACAAGCAGGACGCGGCGCTCGTCCTGCAGGTTTCCCCGGGGGTGAAAGCCGTGACCCTTGCCAAGGTGGGCTAAAGGCGCCGTGGGTCCCGGCCGCTGTCCCCTCGCCTCGCGGGCACGGGGCATTTGCGCCGATGTGGCCCTGTTGCGTAGGCGTGAACCGCCTGCGGGCTTTCTGCCGCCTCAGCCCGATTCGACAGTCACCACTTGGCCGGTCTCCAGCGATTCGATCCCCGCGGCAATCACGCGCTGTGCTGCCAGGCCGTCGGCTCCGGAGCCGTCAATCTCCTCCGGCGCCACCCCGGCCGCCACCTGCGCTAGGAAGCAGTGGATGCGCTCCCGGAAAGTGTCATCAAAGCCGCCGTAACCCCCAAACACCGGATTGGTGTACACTGACTTGACCGGATCTCCGGCGGGGTAGAGAGTGACCTCCCGCCACATGTCCTCCAGCACGAACCGTCCGGCCACGCCGGCTACTTCGCAGCGCTCCATCGGATGGCCCCGCTCGATGTCGTAACTGCTAAGGAGGTGTCCGACCATTCCGTTGGCTAGGCGCAGATTAATCGAGGCGGTGGACCACAGCGTCTCGCGTCCGGGCGCCTTCATAGCGAAGCACTGCACCTGGCTAATCTCGCCGCAGTAGTAGCGAATCATGTCCACCGAGTGCGGGTTGAGCGCCTTCAGGTGAAAGTAGGGCGAATCGAAATCGCCGGGTCGCCCAATCCACAGGGCCATGTTGACAAAGAGCAGACTGCCCAGCCGACCTTCTTCTACCCAGCGCCTGGCCAGACGCGCCGCCGGGGTGAAGCGATGATTGAAGTTGATGCCGAAGCAGCGGCGGCGTTCCCTTGCTACCCGCACCATCTGGGCTGCCTTCTCGATGTCGTTGCAGATCGGCTTCTCACAGAGCACGTGGCAGCCGGCCTCCAGCGCCTGAAGGGTCGGCTCGTAGTGGTCGCTGGCGTACTCAAAGCCGCCGGTGGCGACGCTCACCACCTCCGGCGCGAGTTGCGCCAGCATCTTCGCCGCGCTGGTGAACCAGGGCACGCCCAGCCGCTCCCCAGCCGCCCGGGCCCGCTCGGGCAGGCGGTCGCAGACTCCCACCAGTGCCGCCAACTCATCGGCTTGGTAGAAAGCCGCGTGTAGGTTCCCGATTGGCCCGAGCCCAATTACGGCAACGCGCAGCATACGATCACCCGACGCAGACCGGCTGCGGCTCATATCCCAACTCCGCGATCTC
>CALFVE010000094.1 GCA_937928475.1 uncultured bacterium
TCTTGGAGATGCTCAAAGGCTGGGGTATTGAGCCGCCAGCGGCACCCGCCAACCTGCGGCCCGGCCGCGCCCAGCCGGTAGCCCCGGCCGGCGAGGAGCTAGTGACTTAGCCGCCGCCGGATGCGATTCTGTTCATCCATCCCAAGGGGAGGGCCGTCACCATCCTGGGCGGGTGGCGGTCCTCCCCCTTTTCACTTTGATACCTGGCCGCCGACGGTGACAGCCGCGCCCCCCGGGCGGCCGGCCTGCCTCTGCTCTCGCCCCGCGTTGGGGCTGCTCGAGGCGCCGTTCAGCGAGCGACGCAAGCGCCTGCTGACCCCCGTCAAGGGCGAGCCCCTGCCGAGGACCGTCCGCGGCCTAGCCCATTCTGGCTTCTATGTGGGCCGCTTCCACCGACCGCAGAACGATCGCCTGCACCTGCGACATCGGCACGGCCAGAGTCTCGCCACCTTGGAGCCCGGGCTCAAAGTCGCGCGGAATCATTTCCAGGCGGAGTGCCTCCTCTTCCGCCGGCAGTTGCAAGTACAGAAAGTCCCCTATCTTCCGCCAGTCGCCGTAGAGAAGCAGTCTCTCTGTTTTCACGTAACCGGTGAACCGCACATGCTCCCGCTCGATCGTAAGCATGGCCTAGCCTCCTGACCGTCCTGGTTACTTCCGACACCTGACTCCGCCTTTCCTCACGCATCCGCACCGCACCTTCCCGCAAGTGAGGGATCATTTCCCTCCCCGGGGTTGGGATGAGTGGCCCTCCGGCCCAATGGCTGACAATCCCCCTCGCTTGTTCGCAGGTCTCACTACAGGGCCTGGCCCTGCGCCTCCGTGCCGTTCTCGCTGGCTCCCCTGTCCGGCCGCCTCAGAACTGTGGCATATACTTGCGGTTGGCCTCAAATAATTCGTCGAACATCTGCCGGATCTCGCTCGGTGCGAGCATCGCGCTGGTGAGGGGATCCACCAGCACGGCGTGGAAGGCCATTTCCCGATCGCCGGTGAGCGCGGCCTGCACCGCCATGCCCTGGGCGCTGAGGTTCGACTGATTCAACGCCGCGCACTGCGGCGGCAAGTCGCCCACCGGACAGGGGTGAATGCCCAGGTTGTCCACGAAGCAGGGCACCTCCACGCAGGCCCCCTGCGGCAGGTTGCCGATCAGGCCTCGGTTGAGCACGTTACCGTTGAAGCGGAAGATCTCCCCTGTCTCCAGGGCGTGAATGATGTTGGAGGCGTATTCCAGGCTGCGCTGCCCAAAGGGAATGGGCTCCTCCCCGCGAATCTGCTTGAAGGTGCGTTCAGCGTGGGGCTTCCAGTGCGAACGATAGGCCTCCAGAATGTCCCCATGTCGGCCCGCGAACCGGCCCGGACTGTCGAACTTCTCGATCAGGTCCGGCCGCTTGCGATAGTAGGGCAGGTACTCCGACAGGTGCCCACTAGATTCGGTCATGTAATAGCCTACCTGTCGCGCGAGATCCCAGCGCACTTTGTCCCCTTCCGGCGGCCCTTCGCGGTCAATCTTCTCCCACAGCCGCGGGTAGAGGTCCTCGCCCCGCAGGGTCTCGAAGCGCAGGAACCAGGCCATGTGATTTATCCCCGCCGCCCAGTACTTCACTTGCTCTGGATCCAGACCGACCATGCGGGCCAGCTCCGCGGCGGTACCTTGCACGCCGTGACAGAGGCCGACGAACTTCACCCCGGTCGCCAGGTTGCAGGCCCAGGTGACCATCGTCATGGGGTTGGTGTAGTTGAGTACGTAAGCGTGGGGACAGATTTGCTCCACGTCCCGGCAGATATCCACCAACACGGGGATAGTACGCAGGGCGCGGAAGACGCCGCCAACGCACATGGTGTCGCCCACCGGCTGGGTAATCCCGTACTTGTGCGGAATGTTGATCTCGTTCTCGAAGGGCTCGATTCCGTGCGCCAGGATAGCGCACATCACGTAGTCTGCGCCTTCCAGGGCCTCGCGCCGGTCGAGCGTTCTGGTCACGGTGGCGGGCAGTCTCTCCTGCTCCAGGAGTTTGAGGGCCCAGCGGTAGGTGGTCTCCAGCCGCTCCTCGTCAATGTCCATAAGAGAGAAGTGGCTGTCCCGCAGTTCGTCAAAGCACAGGACATCTCGGATCAGGGTCTGGGAGAAGCCGATGGAACCGGCGCCGATGATGGCAATCTTGGGCATAGGAAGCCTCCGGACGAGTCGGAAGTTGAAAGTCGGAAGTCGAAGGTCAAGCCTTCGAGGCCGCAGAGCAGGGCGGAGCTACGCCCCGGTGTAGCCCGTTCAAGCGGTGGCCTCGTCTAGAAGACGCTTGCGGAAGGCCAGTGCGCCCACCACAAACGTCACCACGCCGAAGCCGGCCAGCACCAGCATCTGGGGCCAGAGCACGCCTACGCCGACCCCCCGCAGGAACACCCCGCGTACAATCTGGAGAAAATAGCGGAAGGGGACAAGGTACGTCAAGTACTGGATGGGCAGAGGCATGTTCTCAATCGGGCACGTGAAACCGGAGAGCAGCACATTGGGCATCGAGAACATGAAGGCGGTCAGTTGCGCCTCCTGCTGGTTGCGAGCCAAGGCGGAAATGACGAGGCCCAGGCCCAGGGAGTGCAGCAAGAAAACCAGGGCCATGGCAAAGAGCAACACCACACTTCTCCGAAAGGGGACGGGGAACCAGCCGCTAGCGAGCAAGAAGATAACGCTGGCATCGAAGAGCATGATCAGGGCAAGGGCACCGTCTTGCCCAGCAACAGTTCCCGGACGCGCAAGGGGGTAACCAACAGTTGCTCCAGGGGGCCGGTCTCCCTCGTATGTTGTTCTCGGGGTCCTGTTCTTTGGCAAGGCAAGCAGGGAAGGAGGAGGCAGCAGGAAGGAGGGTGCGGCTCCCCCGAGGCGGAGGCGGGGCGCGGCAGACCGGAGCCCCCTGGGACCAACCAGCCCTAGCCAGAGCGGTGCTCGCCGCCCGGCGGGCGCGCTGCACCTCTGGCCCGGCCACGGCCGGGCGATCTCGGCGATCGTCTGTCCGCGGGTTACCGTCTGCCCCTTCTCGACCGGGTAACTGACCACCACGCCCGCCACGTCCGTCCCCACCTCGATGGTGCGCGCCTCGATGATTCCGCTGGCGATGACCATCTCCGCCGGTCGAGCATGCCACCGACCGCTGAGCCGCAGCACCCCCACGGCGACGCCCGCCAGCAAGGCAAACAAGAGCAGCCCGGCCACCGGCAAGAAATCCTGCGCGGCTGGCCGGCTTCTGCCATCGGGAGTCATCCTCCTTCCCTCGAGGGGGCAGCGAAGGCCCGCTGCCGCTGGCCTGCGCATATCACAGGCTGGAGGCCCTGTCACCCGACTCCCTCGCGCAGGTCCGGGAAGGGGTGACCGAGAATTAGTCCCCCGACGGCAACGCCTGGCGGGCCTGGAGGTGTCGCACATGCTGAAGATAGCCTGGGCCTCGGTCGTGGCTCTACTGCTGGGCACCGCAGTCGGCCCCCTCATGGCTCAGACCCGCGAGGGTAACCTGCTCAAGAACCCCGGCTTCGAAGAGCCTATTCCCACGGAGGGCGCCAACTCCTACCTCAACTGGGTCTTCACCAACCACAACCAGGGTTTCGCCCGCGGCACAGTGGAAGCGCAAGACTACCACAGTGGGCTCAAAGCGGGCGCAATCTCCGTGCCCGGCCCGTTGCAGGTCTACGAGAGTTGGGCTCAGCACGTGGCCGTCAAGACCGACGGGGAACTCCCCGACTTGGTCTCCCTCTGGTACCGCGCCCCCGACAATGATGCCGCCATCGTCATGACTTTCACCGGCTTTGCCGAGGGCCGCTCCGTGCCTAAGGGCAACGCGGCTATCAGCTTGCCCAAGAGCGCCGACTGGCGCTACCTAGAGCAGGAAGTGCAAGTGCCCTTTGGCACCCGCGACCTTCTCTTTGAGTTGCGGGTCTCCAAGCCGGGCGAGTATCGCTTTGACGACGTAGTTCTGGTGCGCACCGAAACCGGGCCGTTCGCCGGCAAGCCCCACCGCATTCTCTTCGTCGGTGCCCGCAAACTCACCTACCTATGGGAGGAGGCTTTAAAGCAGGCCGGCTGGGAGAAGATCACTTGCGAGAGTTGGGACAACCTGACGCCCAACCTGCTCAAGCAATGTCGTGTGGTGGTCATGGTAGGCTTGCCCCTGCGCGCCGACCTGACGGCGAAGGACGAGGCCACCCTTGATCTGTTGACCGAGTACGTGCAGGCGGGCGGTGGGCTGATGCTCAACCAGCAGGCGGGGCAGGTGATTACCTCCATGACCCTGCCCTTTGCTCTGGCGCGTCGCTTCGGTACCCAGGTGCTTTTCGAGAAAACCATCTCCGACCCCGAGAAGACCAGGCAGGTCGGAGTCTGGGGCAGCGACCGATACACCTACACCGATCAAGTCGCCGGCCCGGTGGCGGAGGGCGTGCGAGGTGTGCTGTACCATTCGGCGGTAGATATGCAAAGCCTGGGCGGGGTGATGCCCTTCCTGCCTGCTGAACCGTGGCAAGTGGTGCTTTCGGCAGGGCCGAATTCCAAAACCGAAATCCACCGCATCGGGCTGGAGGAGGTAGACAAGTACGCGCGCCCCCAGGGTTTTGCCGCCAACGTGCCGCTGGCCGGGATTCGGGAATTCGGCAAGGGACGGGTGGCCTACTTCGGGATGCTTCCCGATATCGTTTTCGTCCGCGCCATCTCCTCGGATCAGGACAAACAGGTGCACGAGGCTTACCTCACCAAGGGGGCGGACGGCTTCCCCAGCGATCTGCAGAAACTGTACCTGAATACCTTCCGCTGGCTCGGCGCGAATGCGGACAGCCTCCAGGACGTAGACCTCAAACGCCCGCCGGTGCCTCCCCTCAACTACACCACAGCCTGGAAATCGTTCAAGGGCATCATCGGCCCGCGCACGACCTTCTCTTCCGGTCGCAGCACTCCCGAGGAGTACGTGAAACGGGCGCAGCAGGCCGGCCTAGATTTCATCATCTTCCTGGAAGAGTTCGCGGCGCTCAAGCCGGACGGGTTCGAGGCCCTCAAGGCGGAGTGTCGCCGACTGTCCACCGGCGAGTTTCTGGCCATCCCGGGCATTACCTATGAGAATGTGGACGGCAATCACGAATTCGCCTTCGGCAAGCACCTGAAAATGCCCTCAGCCCTGCTGCTTGATCCCTCGGGCAAACGGTTCAAGGCCATGACCGACCCTGAAAAGGGCCCCTGCCTGGGCCTCACCTGGCTTTACACCCTGTGCGGTTTCGAGAACCACAGCGGTTGGTACCTGTTCGGCTGCAACCCCTACCCGCATTTCGACGCCCGCAATGTCAGTTGTATGGGGGTTATCACCCAGGAAAACGGGCAGACCGTTGAGTCAGTCCTCGATTCCTATGCCCAGGAGGCCCGCAACGGGCAGTTCCTCTGGCCGATGGCCCTCACCCTGATGAGAGACGCTGCCGAGATCGAGCACGTGGAGAAAGGCACCTACTACCACCTGGAAATCGGTATCGAGGGCACCGCCAAGCTCGATCCCTTCCTCAACACCCTCCCCGGCCGCTCAGCGCGCAATCTCTTCCCCGGCGCCCCCTGCTTTGGGCAAGTCTTTGTGAGCAACGGGCCCACCATCAACCTGTACATGCCCCGGGGTGATACCGATGCCGAGGCCGATATCTGGAACCCCCGTCTGCAGGAATGGTCATTCGATCTGAAGGTTGCCTCTCCGGTCGGTCTGCGGGAAGTCCGCGTGATGGACGGCGACCGGGTCATTCGCCGCTTCCTCCCGCAGGGGGCCAAGGAATTCACGCATCGCACCAGCCTCCCCCGCGAGCGACAGAAGGCCATCTGGGTGCGCGCTTGGGACCTGCAAGAGCATGAGGCCTTCAGCCGCGACATTACCTGTGATTCTTGGCTGCTACGGGATACCCAATGCGCGGACCGCAACAATCAACTGCTTTACAGCATGCAGGCTCGGGCCGATGGGACCCCCTTCTACGTCGGCTACGGCGGCGACACGCCCATGCCCGACAAAGGGCCCTGGAATGGACGGACCCGCCCCGTGGGCTGCTTCGTCTTCGACGCCAAACTGGGCATCGGCGCCATGAGTTATGACGGCTCGCCCGAACAGCACCCCCAGGTGTCGCTCAGCCCCTCTCTCTGGTATGGCGAGACCCCTCCGGCCGGCCTGGGTTGGGTCTCCCAACTAGTCGGCGGCAAGGAGGGCGGCCCTCACGTGCAGCCGCGTCGGGTCTCGCATTCGTCCGACGTACTCATTGGCGAGCGCATTCTCGACGGCGTCTTCCCCCTCGAGGCCAAGCCGGTCATTCACGTCTGGCACACGCTCTACCCCGTTTCGCCCTCGCAATACCTGAAGACAACCGCCCGCCAGTATCTCTACCTCATCAAGGTGGACGGCGTGAGCATCTACCTGTGGGACCAGGACTTTGAGTTCTTGCAGGACGTGCCTATCAAGGCCAAGGGGCCCTACGCGCTAGGCCTAGGCAGCATCCTCGCCTCGACTGCAACGGAGCGAGTCATTGCCCTCGGGGGACAGGTCGTGGACCGAGGTGAGGTAAAGGCTAGGCCGGTGCAGTCTCATCCCTTCAACCGCGGCGACTACGTGGGCCTGCTCAAGAGTCCCTTCGGCTCGCTGGCCGTATACAGTCTGACTGACGGGCTGGTGATCAGCGAAGACGGGGTCAACTGTGGGGTGGGCTTCAAGCCCGAGGGCGAACTCTATGAGCAGGGCACCAAACTCCGCGCACGCCTGCTGCTGGTGGGCATGCATCGCCTGGTGGACGACCCGGTCGCCCTGGCGGCCAAGATCGTGAAGGATTATGGGATCGTCGGCGAACCCGCCTACAAGTTCTCCGTACAACACGGGAAGGCGCTCCCGGCGGACTACCCGGCGCCTCTCCAGGCCGGCCCGGACGGTTGCTTCCTAGGCCGGATCACAGGCGTGGCTGACTTGGCCGGCAACCTCGGGGTCGCCGTGCATGGCCTGCGCGACAACTGGACGGCCTTCTGCCAGGTACAGGGCGACCCGGTCAAGACCCGCATCATTTCCGTGGAAGAAGGCATCGGCTACGCGGTCTTGCGCGCCGAAGACGAGGGCCGGACCGTCTTCCTGGGCCACCCGCTCCTGGCTGACAACCCGGAGGTGGGCCTCACCGTCGCTCGCACTCGCGACTGGAAGAAGTGGCAGGTGGAGATCCACAATCCCACCGGCGGACCGGTAACCGTGACGGTGCGCAGCAACCCCCACCTGGTGGGGCTGAAGTTTCGCGAGAGGATCACGCTCCCGCCGGGGAGTTCCGTCATTCGGGAGGTGGGCCCGGCCGCCTAGCCTTTGATTCTGCCTAGTTTGGCGCCGGGCAGACGGGGCCGGTCACTCAGGCAGCCAGGGAGCGGTGGTCAGTTGCCGGCGGATTTCCCGCAGGCGCGGCTGGGACAACTCGCCGTGCTCGCTCACGACTGCCGTCAGGTCCGAGAGGGGCGTGGCATCGAAAACGAGGTTGCGGGCCCGAGGTCGGGCGGGATTCTGCTGGCCAGCCTCGGGCCATTCTTCCCGAGACAACGGCCAGCCCGGCGGAGCAACCTTGTGCGTGGTACAGAGCGCATACGCGGGCGTGCCGGCGGCGCGGGCGGCAGCTGCCAGGTGCGCCGTGCCCACCTTATTGAGCAGTACGAAGCGCCTGGGGGCCCGGCCCTGGTCTTCCGGTCGTTCCAGCGCCAAGGCGTCGCCTCCCACCAAGACCGCATCTACTTGGCTCGCGAGCCCATCGGTTTCCGTGTCGGGAATAATCCTGGCCGAGACGGCAGCGGCGGCTAGTTCTCGCACCATCCGCCGTCCCTCTCCCCCCGGCCGAGATTCCGTGCAGAAGACCTGCTTGCCCTTACTCGCGCTAGCCCAGCGGATTAGGGTGTCACGGCAGGCGCTGCTGTAGGAATGCGTGAGCACGCGCCGGCAGCCCCGAAGTCGCTGATGAGCCTTGCCGACGAGCGCTTCGGCAGCCTCCACAACCTCCTCCTGCAGGTCGGTGCAAGCTAGCCGCAGGTCTTCTCCGCTCGTGGCCTGCGCGCAAACGCGCGCCATCAGGTGCGGGAAGATGCCCAGGGAGGGCCGCAGGGAGGCCAACGCGCGGGCCGCTTGCAGAAACGCCCCCGCCTGGCGGGAGGCCTGAGTGGCGAGGAACTCGTCCAGAATCCGTAGGGCGCGCAAAGCGAGGGCAGTTGCGCCTTCGGTGGTGTTGAGAGCCACCGCTGCCAGTCGCTGCCAGAAGCGCCGGGCTACCAGCGGCGGCCAGACGCGCGCCAGCGCCGCGGACAATCCGGGCACGGTATCCAGATCGGCCATGGCTTCCGGCTCCACCCAGCGGCTCTCCACGTTCTCCCAGTCCAGGCGCGGCTCCCAATCGGGGGGTGCTGCGAATAGGAAGGGGTGGACCAACCAGCGCCGGCCTGCCGCGTCCCAGACCCGGAGGGGCACCCCCAGGCCCTGCAAGCGCACCTGACTCCGGGCGAGACCGACTTCCTCGGCCAGTTCCGTATAGGCTTGGCGCAGCGGAATGTCCTGGGCAAAGCCGCTCACCCCTGCCCACTTGCCCCGGTAGGTTCCCACCTTCGCACTGCGCCGCAGTACCAGCACCCGCCGCTCCCGATGCAGGAAGACCGTTACCACCGGGGTCCCCGGCGCGAGATTGACCTCGCGGTCCTCTCCCATCTCCAACTGTGGCGATCTAGAGCCTGGCGGTGTAGATTCTTACGTTGTCGAACTGCGCCTCACCCCAGGGGTAGAAGCCGAGCGAATCGGCGTCCTGCACCGGCGCGGGGTCGGCATAGTCCAGGGCCATCTGTCCGTTGACGATCATCTGCACGCGCCGGGGCAGCACCTGCGCGATGACGTGGTAAGGTCTGTTCGGCTCCGGCAGAGGTCGCTCAGAAGTGGCCACGTACTCCCCGTTTTTCAGCAGTTTGTTGCGAATATTGCCGTCGGAGCCGAAGCCAAAGAAATACCCTCCGGCCCAGCCCTCCTCGTCGCGCATCCACACGCAGGCCATGTCGGTAGGTCCGGGGCTGGAAACGTCATACTCCATGCGCCAGGGCGCCCGGATCGGGCGGTCGTAGACGATCAGCCCCACCCCGCCAGCGGTGAGCCACCCTCGCTCAAGCGTCCAGGTGCCCGACACGGTCCGCCATAGGTTCCCCACCGCGCCCCGCTCGAAATCGTCGCTGAAGATCAGTTGCCAGTCAAGATCGCCGGAGAAGGGTAGGCCGGTTCCCTGGGCGACCGCGGCAGGAGGCGGAGGATTGAGGCGGGGCAGTTGCGGCAGTTCCGAGGCCGGCACGGCCGCTAGTTCCCCCGGCGCGGTCGGTTCCTGCGGGCTAACCTCGACGCGCAGTCGCCAGGCGCCCTTAGTCTGGGTCACGGCGCATAGCAGGAGGTTGTCTCCCTGTTCCAGTTGCGCTGTGGTTCGCCCTATTCCTGTCTTTCGATTGATCAATAAGGTCCGGTCGTTCAGATACGCGCGACAGCCGTCGTCGCTGGTGACCGCGATAGTAACCCGCAAAGGCCGCTGGGCGCGCAGGCAGGCCAGGGCATAACCGACGGCGTATTCTTGCGCTCCCAGCGCGGCTCCGAAGTCCACGTTGTCGGCCACCAGGGGCTGCCACCGCACCTTGCCGCCCACCGCTTCGTACTCGCCACTCGCGGCCAGACGTACCTCGGGAGGATGAATCGTCTCATCGAGCGCCTGCTTGCCTGGGTTCGCAAAGGGCCCGATCACCAGCCACTCGCGGATGGCGCCGCTGCCCACACGGAAATCCTGCGCGCCGCGCAGGGCCCAGTTCTCGCCGCGCAGGGTGTACTCCAGACGCCCCCGCTGTTGGCTCCAAGCGTAGGCCGGCACCCGGTAGGCGCAAGTTCCCTCTGACGTGGCCCCTGGCTCTAGCGGCAGGGAGCCGCCCGGCTGGTCAGGAGCGGCGCTGAACTCCAGCGTGGCCGGCAGCGCCTGCGGTCCCAGGCGCGCCTGCACCACTAGCGGCGCTTCGCCTCCCGGGCTGGACACCAGCACCCGCTCCAAGTCTGGCGAGGCCTTCACCTGCACCTCCAAGCCGAGCAGCACCCGCAGAAAATCAGGGCCCCACGCGATCCCCGGGCTGCTAGCCGCGCGCACCGCTTCCTCGTATGCTTGCTGCATCTCCTCGGCCAAAGCCGGGTCGCTTATCGGGCGGCGAGCCAGCCTTTCCAGCCGCTCGCGGACCGCCCCCCAGTCGGGCGACGTGGTCCCTGACCCGCGCACTCCTTCGGCCGCCTCGAGATTCGCCCCCAGCCGCTCGGCGGGGTGCAGCAGCGCCTGCCCTATGCCCGTCCCCGTGTATGGCTCCTTGACCTTCTCGAACCGGTTTCCGCGCAGCAGTACGCCGGTTACTCCCTCGCTGATCTTGATGCCCACGTCCGACTCCGCTACGAAGCCGTTTTCCATGAGCACGTCCTGGACTCCGCCCCAGGCCTCGAAGCGCCCATTGCTGGCCACGCGGTTGCGCCGCATCACCGTGCACCGCGCCAGCGGCCCGGCGAACTCCGGGAGCCGGTCGGCATACACGGCGAAGTGCGTCACCGGCGGCGGGTAGGGGCTATTGGCGCCCCCAAAAGCGAGACCTTCCAGAATCTCGTTGTCGAAATACTGAACATACCACGAAGGTTGCCAGCCTCCGACATAGCGATGGCCGAAGTTGGCGAACCCGCCACCGCGGCGGCTGCGATTGCGCGCCACCATGTGCTCGATCGAGATGCCGTAGAACTGCACCATGCCGGCGTCCTCCACCTCGTTGTCCACCAGCAGGTAGTGCCGCTGCAGCATGGTGATGCTGAGGACAGAGTTCTCGTCCGGAGGAACCTGCCAGGGCTCGTCCACCTCCACCTCCCGATCCTGCCACTTTACTATGCGCCGGTATTGACCGGCGCCTTTGCCTCCCAGGATGAACACTCCGGCGCCAGCCCAATTGCGCCCGCCCCATTTCACCTCCTCGGCCAGCGTGAGCCGCGTCCCCTCGCAAGCCGTGATTTTTCCGAAATAGGCGCCGCCCCCGGCGTCGGAGGTCATCGCCTCTCGATCCCAGCCAAACATTAGCGCCAGGCGGTTGTGCGCGAAGTAAACGTTCTGGGAATAGGCGGACCCATCCAGGCAGTTGATCCCCCCGCCCGTGGACATAGTATCTGCGCCCAAGATCTGGTTGTTCTCGAAGACAAGGCCGTCCGAGCCTGAAAGGCAATACCAACCCCAGGGGCCGTTGTAGAAGGTATTGCCCGCTACCAGACCTCCTCGCGTGCGACTGAGATAGAGGGCGCGGCCTGTTACGTAGATGTCGCAGTCGAGAATCTGCAGATTCTTGCCGCCAATACGGATGGCGTCACCCAAGGGTTGGCGGAAGCGGCGGTCCACTTCCTCGGCCGTGCGCTGGTACATGTACCGGTTGAGGCGCATGCGCACCCGCCGGATGAAAACCTCCCCCGCACCCTCCTGGGCTTGGTCAGCGACGATCCCGTGCAGGTGATTGATGGCAGTGAGCGCCAGATCCTCGACGCCGAAGGAGTTTGTGCCTGTCATCAGGGTCACTGGCTGCGGAGAGTCCAGCCAGTGGAGTTCGGTCAGTTCCCGCCCCGCGCCCTTGAGAAGCACCCGGCGCGGAATTCGGAGAGTGGCGGTGAGCGTATAGCGGCCGCGAGAGAAGGTGACGATGCCGCCCCCGTTACGCTCGGCAGCGTCCAGAGCCGCCTGAATCCCAGCAGTGTCATCCTCGGGATCGTTGGGCAAAGCCCCAAAGTCGGAGACAGGGAAAAGGTCGTCGCGCCAGGGCGGCTCGTGCCGGGCAATCAGCACGGTGCCAGCTGACCTCCAGCCGTCCGGCCCCCCGCAGCCGTTGTGCACAAAGACCTGGTACTCCCCGGGAACCGTATCCGCGGGCAGGCTGACCGCTAGTTCCCACCCGTCTTTCCCCTTCGCGGGCACCAGCGATTTTCGTCCCGCCCGGGATACTAGACAAACCTGCGGGCCGTCGCCCAGGCTCAGGCACTTGCCGAAGATTCGCAGCCAGCCACCCGGCGAGGCCTCGGTTCCGGCGTCTCCCTGCATCCACCAGGGACTAGGCGCATTCAGCACCACCGTCGCCTGGCCCTCAGGGCCCACCACCTCGCAGAAGTACAGGCCTGGCTTGCCTCCAGCCGGCAGCAGGAACTTCAGGCACTCGGCACTGGCCTGGAGCACTTCTGCCGGGCGAGTGGCCGGCGGCCGGGTCTGGCCTGGCGCGGGCGGGAGACCCGGTGGGGCGTTCCCATACTGCCCCACTCTGACCGTACACTGCGCGGGGAAACTGCCCTGCGCCATCACCACTTCGTCTGGGCGGACCGGGTCCGAGGCCCAAAAGATGGCGGGTGTCTGGGCGGCAGCGCCTGGGAGCACCAAACAAAGCAGGAACAGAGGAATGAGCAGCCGGCAGCGGTGGAAGCGGCGCAACGTGCTCACCTCCTTCGAGGCGTTGACTCGCAATTCGCTGTGAGCGCCGGAAATCCCTTCCCTGGCGCAGAGGGAATGCCGCTCACGGCGAGAATATCCGTCGGGCCCAGATCCACGTTTGAGGAGGAAAGACGCCTTGTCTACCCATGCCTCGTCCCGCAGGCAGGAGACCGCGGGAGGCACCTTCTGCCTCATTCCCTACTGCCATGCTGACTTCTCCTGGACTCACCATCGCGACTGGCACGAAGAGCGCTACGCGGTGAGCATCGCCGAAGCCCTCGATCTCATGGCCGCGCATCCCGACTTCCGCTTCTGCGTGGAGCCCTGGATTGACCAAATCATTCCCTTTCTCGAGCGCTGTCCGGACCGTGTCGAGGAACTGCGCCAGCGGCTCAACTCCGGGCAGATGGGGGTGCTGGCTTTCACTCTCACTAGCCCCCGGCCGGCTACCGCCGCCGATGAGACCTTCGTCCGTAACATGATCCTCGGCCGGGAAGAATACCGCAAGTTCGCGCCGCAAGCCGATCTCTCGGTCATGAGTTGCCCGGACGTGGGGATCGGCCACTCCCAGTTGCCCCAAATCTTCACCCTGGCGGGAGCCAAACTGTATCGCGGCTGGCGCTCAGAAGGCAGTCTTACTCGCAAGGGCGTGCCACGAGAGTTCATCTGGCGAGGCTTGGACGGTACCCAGATCCTGGCCTGTCGTGGATACTATGGCAGCATGTGGACGCCCGATCGCTTCTGCCCCTGGCCTCCCGAAGATTGGGAGACCTGGGCGGAGGGAGTGCTAGAGCGAGAACTGCGGTACGCTTACGGCGAGTCACAGGGCCAGGTCTGGTGGCTCTCCGAAGGCAGCGACGACGCCCGGCCCCTTCGCTTCCTCTGGGGCGACTCGCTCCTGCCTTTTTTCGATCTGATCGCAGAGTGGAACCGCCGCGAATCTAGCCGGATGCGCTTCGCCACGCCGGCTGAGTACCGACGCCTGCTCGAGACTCAGTCCCTCCCAACCTGGGAGGGCGTGATTGACCCGGTAGACGTAGCCTACAACAGTGGCTGGCTCGGTGGCCGCGGCCTGTGGCGCTTGCGCCAGCGCCTGGATACGGCGCTGGTCATCGCGGAGCGGGCCTGCGCCTTAGCCCAGGCGCGCGGGGTGCCGGACGTAGCGGGGCCCGAAGAACTGCGCGAGATGTGGTGGGAGACCTGCCGAGTGGCTTCGCACGCCCAGCAGTGGACCTTCGAGCGCGATTGGGAATGGCTAACCACCGGCGCCAAGTGGAACCTGCGCCGGATTGAGCAGGCAACCGCGCAGGCGGTTACTGCCTTAGCCGGCGTCGGGCGCAACAGCAAGGCTCGGCGGCCCCTGGTTCTGTTCAATCCCTTGCCTTATCCCCGCGAGGAGTGGGTAGAGGTCCCCTGGAGCCAGCCGCGCCTGGAAGCCGGCGTCCCCGCGGTCTTCGAGCCCGCAGGCGCGGCGGTTGAATCCCAGCTAGGTGAGCCGGTGGGGGCGAACTTCGGGGAGGCATTGGCCGAGGCCTCTGTCATCTTCCGGGCCCGGGTGCCGGCAATGGGCCTCGCCATTTACCAGATCGGGGACCAGCCGCGCCGCCCGGCGCCGCCCGCTCCCGAGGGAGATACCCTTCGGTCTGCCGGCCTCGCCCTGCGCTTCTCGCCGCGGGGGCTGCAGGAGATCAATGACGAGGTCACCGGCCTGGCCTGGCGTGCTCCGGAAGGCTCCTGCATCGGGGACGTGCGCCTCTACGAGATGGGGCCGGGCATCCTGCACGTGGGGCCGATCACGGCAGAGATCAGCGGCTGCCAGGGGGAGGGCGGCTGGCTGCTCACTGGCCCTTGCCGCTGGGTCTATCGCTGGGAGACTCAGTTCCACGGACATCGGGTGCGGCAGGACATCACGGTGGACCTGGGCGAGCGCTACGTGGATTTCCTCAGCCGCGTCTACAGCGTAGAGACGCAAGGATTCTTCGCCCTCTGCTTCGACCTCCCCCTGCATGGCCAGATGCACGTGGACATCCCCTTCGGCGTCGAGCCCCGCGACCTCACCGATGAGCCTTGGTCGATGGACCTTGAGTTCTCCTCCTGGCAAAACATCGAACGTTACCGCCGCAATCAGTTCTGGGCGCGCAGTTGGGCCTCGGTGAGCGATGGCGAGCGGGCGATTTCCGTCATCAGCGCGGATGGCGACCGCTACTGGACCTGGGATGCCGTCACTGGGCAGTTGCGCCATATCTTGTACACGGCGACGCGCGACGACCAGAGCGACTGGGAAGCATGGGTCACCAAGGACCGCCTGGCGCTGGGCTGGCACGAGTTCCGCCACCGCCTGCTGCTGCATCCGGGCGACTGGCGCTCGGCAGACCTCTGCGGGGAGTCGGACCGGCTGCGCACGCCGATTCAAGCCTTCAAGCCCCTTGGCTCGCCTCCCCCTCTCCCGCAGGGAGAGGGCGTAGGGGGTGAGGCAATCCGCCGGTCCCATCCTACGCCTCTGACGGGCGATCAACTAGCGCTATGGCCAGGGAACGTCCGCCTCT
>CALFVE010000095.1 GCA_937928475.1 uncultured bacterium
GTGGTCACGGGCCCCAGGTGCAGCTGCCCCTGCGAGTGGAGCCAGAAGGCGTCCCCGCCTCCGGTTTCGCTGATCAGTTCCCCGCCGAGCACCAGCAGGTTGACGAGATCGCCTTGGTAGGGCCCTGCGGCTAACTCAAACCAGTCCCCGTTGACGGCGGCCACGGGCTGCCCGAGCGCCGCCGGCACCCGCCGCGCCTGTTCGGGGACCGTCTCCAGACCGAAGACGGTGTCCTGGGCTAGTGTCCCCACCAGCCGGAACTCGGGGCGCGCCCTCTCCACCTTCAACGCGAAGACTGCCCAGGGGCCGGCCCCGTCGCGCTCCATGGTGTAGACGATCCCCGGCGGGACCTGCGGAAACTCCGCCGCCCCTGCTGCACCCGCCAGCAACAAGACAATAGCCGCAACAATCGGCCAGCGTCGTCTCATTGGCTTTCGCTCTCCCGTTGAGGAATCGCTCTCTGCTCTCGCTGCCCCCTTCACAAGAAAGTTCTGCGACCGATGGTAGCTTTCCTGTGAAGGAGAATATGGCGGCCCAACCGGCTCGCCGGAGGAAAGAATGGCCTGCCCAGCTCGCTCAGTCTCGGACGGACCAGACGCGCAAGTTGCTGTAGACTACATCCGCGCCGGTCATCTGGCGCAGGCCAAAGTGCCCCGCTCCCCAGACCCCGCCGGTGCTGCGCCCGTCGTCCACCCAGTTCAGGGAGAGGCGGCCGTTGATGGCGAACTGGATGAGCGCCCCGCGCTTGACCAGCGTGAGGCGGCTGGTCACCCCCGGTTGCAGGGGAATGAAATCGTGACCGCCCTGCACCCGGTAAAAGCCCCAGTTCTTGCGCAAGGCAGTGTTCGGCGCTCGCCGTCCCGCGCCCCGGGCATAGGAGATGTGATAGCAGTTGAGTGCGCCCAGAATGTAGTGCAGGAAGTTCCCGTCGCGAGGCGGTAGGGCTGGGTCGAAAATACTCTGTCCCTCCCGACCGGTAGCACAGAAAAAGACGATGCACAGGCCGCCTATCCGTTGCGGGGTGAAATCCCATTCCGCGATGAAGTCATGGGGCAACGCCTGGCGGTTCCACAGCACGATATTCCCTGCCTCCGCGCGCATGCGCAGGCCCTGAGGTACGGCCTCCAGCACGCCGGGCCCCTCCAGGACCCAGCGCTCCTCCCAGCCCTCGGTGAAATCCTCGGCGAGCACGAGTTCTCCCTTGCGGTCCTCGATGTCTAGGCGGCAGTCAAAGCGCTGCCGGCCTTCCGCGTAGAAGCAGTCGGCAGGGGTAATCCCGGCGGCCGCGCGGATCTCCTGGCTGGAGAGGGGCCGGTCGTAGACCCGCAGGTCGGCGAGGGCCGCGCCGTTGGCGCCCACCGCGTACTCCTTTGCCCTGTCTGCTTCGGTAGGCAGAGGAAGATCCGGGTCCTGGATATCCACCTGGGGCTCGCCGAAGACCCACTGGCACAGGTCGCCCTGGTCATGATCCCAAGTGTAAGCCAGGTGATACCACTTGCCCGTCACCAGGTGGCCGAAGATCTCCTGCAGCCAGCGGGGCTCGCTCGCCCAGACCAAGGGGAATTGGACCGCCACGGAGTGGGGCAGTTGCACCACCTGGGCCCCCGGCCCCAGTCCCTCCCGAGGCATGATCAGGTGATGCGTCACGTTGGGCTTGTCATGGCGGTCCGGGCCGGGGACGTCGGGGCGATACCAGAGCATAAGGGTGCCCTGGCGGAAGTCGAGATTGGGCAGCCTCAGCACTGCCGCAGGCTGGCCCGGCAGGGCAGAGGTCAGCGCCTGCCGGCCATCACGCCCCGGCACAAAGAGCGGCGCCACCGGCCGCGCCTCGCCTCCCGGCTCAAGCCTCAGGTGCCCGTCGAACGAAGCATGATAAATCAGGCCGGCCGGTTCCTCAGCGCTCACGGCGATCACGCTCCCGGTCAGTAGTGCAAGCGTACAAATCCAGCGCACAGTTATCCCCTCCTACGCGGGGACCGCTGCCGGGGAGGGACTGCCGGAAAGGCCCGTCAGTTGGCACTTCTCCGGCCCGCTAGATCCACGGTAAGTGCTGAAGTTCCTCCGCGCTAAAAACGGGGCCGTCCAGGCAGACCAGTTTGGGGCCGACGTTGCAGCGGCCGCACTTGCCGAAGCCGCACTTCATCTTCGCCTCCAGGCTGGCGAAGACCTGGCCCTTCGGCCAGCCCAGTTTGTCGAAGGTCTGGAGTACAAACTTGATCATGATCGGTGGGCCGACGGTGTAGGCCACGGCGTTTTCCGGCGAGGGGGCGAGTTCCTCCAGGTACGCGGGCACGAAGCCCTCGTGCCCGTTCCAGGTCTCGTCCCCCACGTCCACGGTCAGGTTGAGTTCGAAAGCCTCCTCCCGGCCCCACTCCAGCAGGCAGTCCTTGTAGCAGAGCATCTGGGGGCTGCGCGCGCCATAGACGATGCAGACCTTGCCGTAGTCGTGGCAGTTCTCGCGCAGGTATTCAATCACCGAGCGCAGCGGGGGCAGGCCAATGCCACCGCCCACAATCCAGATGTCTTTGCCTTTGTGCGCCAGGACCGGGAAGCCGTTGCCGAAGGGACCGCGGATGCCGATGGTCGCCCCCTCGGAAAGGCCGTGCAGGGCCGTGGTGACCAGCCCCATCTTCTGCACTGAGAAGCGCACGGGGCGATGCGGGCCAGCGACCGAGGCCAGGCCGAAGGGGGCCTCGCCGACCCCGAGCACACTCACCTCAATGAACTGGCCGGGCATGTAGGTGAAGGTCCGGGCGACCTCGGGGTCGTTGAACTGAGCCTCGAAGGTCATCAGGTTCGGCCCTTCCTCGCGCACCAGGGTCAGCGTGGCCAGATGCGGCAAATACGGGTTATCCTTCAGCGCGCAGGGCTGGCAGCGCTGGTCGGTGGCAACGTCACTCATCGGCGGTCACCGGCTTCTCTTCGCGCGCACGAGCGCGCAGGTTCTCAATGGCGGCGGCGATATCGGAATGCCCGGCGCAGCCGCGCAGGCAGCGGCCACAGCCGACGCAGGAGATGACGCCGCAGCGGTCCACGGAGTACCAGAACTTGTGGCAGATGCGGTTGCGCTGGCGCTGCCACTGCTGGGCGCGGGGGTCGTGCCCGCTGGCTTCCTTTGAGAAGTCCGCGAACTGGCAGGTGTCCCAGCAGCGGAAGCGCAGGCCGCGCCCGCTGACGGCGTCGTCGCGCACGTCAAAGCAGGTGCAGGTCGGGCAGAGGAAGGTGCATACGCCGCAGCCGACACAGGCCTCGGCCTGCTTTTTCCAGAACTCCTCGTCATGATAGGCGGCCCGCACCAGTTCGGTGAGGCCCTCTACATCAATCTGCCGAGTCTGCTGCGCGGCGGTCTGCGCGGCCACCTCGGCCTTGCGGGCCAGGTCCGCCTCGCTGGCTGCGGTCGGGTCATCCGCGGTCTCGGCGAGCAGCGCCTCGCCCTTGGCGGTTAGGGCCTCGACCAGGTAGTCCCCGTTCAGCGGCGTCAGGAGGAGGTCGCTGCCCGGCGCCTCGGTGAGCGCGTTGTTCAGCGAGGCGCAGAAGCATTCGGGCAGGGCCTCCGTGCAGTTGACGGAGATGATGGTGGCCGCCTGGCGCCGAGCCTGGTAATAGGGATCGGGCAGGTCGCCCAGGAAGACCAGGTCGGCGATCCGCTGAGCCAGCGCATCACAGGGCCGGACGCCGAAGACGACAAAAGGCTCCAAGGCTGGAGGGGTGTCCGTCACCGCGGCTCTATCGCCGCGGTAGGCATAGCGGAGCATGGTCTCGCTGGGGGGGAAGAAGACCTTCTTGAGCGGTAGCTCAGGCGCGCCCGGCGGCAGGACAACCTGCGCCGGGTCTTCAACCTCCCGCCAGTCCAGCACCCCGTCAGCATCGGGCACCGGAGCAATCAGCCGGCTCCGCTGCCTGATTCGCGCGAGCCAGGCGGGCAGTCGCGGTTTGGTAAGAAGTACAGTTCTCATCGGTCGTAGTTATTGCCCTCCGCGATGTCCCGGTCCTGGCTGTCGAAGGTCGCCAGCGGCGGGGGCTTCTCCGCGTCGAGCCCGGAGACGTGCGCAAAGGCCTCCCTGATCTCCCGCGCCATCTTAGCGTTGAGGAGGCGCAGGGGCAGGTTCACGGGGCAGACCCGGTCGCAGCCGCCGCATTGCACGCAGCGGCCCGCCAGGTGCATCGCCCGGCCCAGTTGAAACATCTCGTTCTCGTCGGTGCCCACCGAGCGCGGCAGCCACTGCGGCTTGTTTTGCTGCGCGAAGCAGGTAGTGCAGTAACACAGTGGGCAGGTGCGCACGCAGGCGTAGCAGCGGATGCACCGGCTGAAAGCGCGGCGAAAGTACTCCTGGCGCTCCTCCGGCGACATTGCCTCGATCCGCTCGAGTTCCGCGTCCACGCCTTCAGGATTGCGCGGGGCCACCTCGAAGCCTAGCATCTGATCGTGCACCAGCGGGTTGGGGTACTCGCAGACCAGGCAGCAGTCCTCCAGGAGATCCTGCGCCGGGAAGGGCTGCTCGCCCTCGGCGGTGCGCACCACGACCTGCGCCCCCTCGACCCGCACCTCCTGCACCTGCGCCAAGTTTACCCGCTTCGCCAGTTTATCCACGTCCACCAGGCCCTGACAGGGCACGCCGATTAGATAGACCTGCTCGCGGGTGAGCTGGTGCTCGGCGATCAGGGCGTTTACCGCGCGGGCATCGCAGCCCTTGACGACCACGGCCACCTTGCCGTCCTCGGGCTTCAGCCCCCGCAGGTAGCGCACCAGGTTCTGGGTGCAGAAGGGAGTTAGGACCAGCGCGTCGCATTCTTCCGGGGTCTCGGCGAAGTGCGGGGAGACGTGGTAGGGGGCGCGGCCTTCCCGGTAGCCGATGACCTTCTTGACCTCACCGGATTCCAGCAGGCGCTTGCAAGTTTCTCTGAGTTGGTCGGTTTGGTTAGGCATGATCGCTTGGGTACGTGACGCTGCGCCGGCTACCAGCACCTACCGTCGGCTCCATTCTCTCCCCCTCCTGGGAGAGAAAGTGCCGCCGTCAACGACGGCGAGAGGGGATCCCTCCGGTCCTCTTGCTTGCAATGCGCCATTGCATGCCCTGCCCGGCGCCGCTCACTGGCGCTCCTGCGGCCGACCCCCCTCAGGAGGGGAGGTGGGGACTCCAAAGCGCAACCTCGGTTGGCAGCGACACGCCGTCCCAAAAGACAGAAGGCTTGACCCTACTCCAACGTGAATACCCGCGTCTGCGGCGGGTCAATCTCCATGCGAATCTCCGTCAGCCCCTCTCCCAGCAACTCGCCGGTCAGCGCCTCACAGACTCGGCACGGACGCGGCAGGCGCAGCGTGCGGGGTCCCGCCTTCACGCTGTGCAGGCTGGCGAAGGAATCGCTGGCGTAGACCACGTCGTCTTCCTCGCACCAAATATTGCTCCCCGCGAAGCGACAGGCGGCGCGCAGGAGATTGCTGGGCAGCGGCATGGCGCAGGACCAGAGCACGGCGTAGTCATCCGGCCCCCGAGCGCCTGGCTGGCCGTTGCCCGCGGCGCCCTGGCCGAACTCCTTCACGAAGAGGCCGGTGCGGTTGATGAACCAGCAGGCCGTGGCGTGACCCAGAGGCACGCCGCCGGCGTTTTCCACCGCCCACTCAGCGGGCGTTAGCGTTGGCCCGTAGGGCAGGCTGTCCCCGTAAGTCATACTGGCGGGCAACTCTCGGCTGATGGGATGCCCGGAGTCCCAGACGATCACGTGCCGCACTGTGGTGCGCGGGTGCAACTCCATCTGCACCCTCAGCAGTTCTGTGGCTCCCTCGGTGCCCAGAAAGCGACCGTCGCTGATCCCGGTAGCGGGCCCGAAGATCGCCAGGTTCCCATCGCGCAGCACTTTCTCCCGCAGGCGGCTCAGCCGCGCTTCGTTGAGGATAAACAGGTTCGGGAAGAACCAGGTCTTGTAGTTCGGGATATCCTTTTCCAGATCGCTCCACAGAAACAGCCGGTAAGGAACCCCGCAGTGGGCCAGGCCCAGAATGCGCTGCCAGATCACCGCGAGCGTCTGGTAGCCGGAGGTGAAATCCTCGGTGAACAGGCTCTGGTCATCAATGACGAAGGCAATGGCGTCGCGCGTTTCC
>CALFVE010000096.1 GCA_937928475.1 uncultured bacterium
CGCGACGGTGCCCCGATCGGTCTAGGAAGTAGTCCACGGCTACGGGGAAACAGGCCAGGCCGGGCGCACCGTCGCGCGCCGCTCTGTATAGGCAGACGTGATTGCCCTGCGGCCGACTGGCCCTGCCGCCCTCGCCTGTCCCCGCGCTGGCTCAAGCGGGCGGGCTAGCGTAGGGAGCCGCCGCTGGTCGCCGCTGCTCCCAAGATCAGCGCAGCGATGGCTCCCCACAGCACGATCACCAGCACGATTGAGGCAACAAAGATGATCAGGCCCCAGATGGCCCAGACGCGCTGGGTGGCCTTAAACTGCTCGATGCTCTCCCAGCGCCGGTTCTGCCAGGCCCATTCGTTGCCCTTGATCCCCTGGACGATGCTGCCAATGATCCCCAGGAAGAAACACAGGACAAAGCCCAGCCACGCGCTGTGGGCGATGGGCCAGAGCCAGCCCAGGAAGAAACCACCTCAGTTCCAGCCTTGGAGTTCAGCCGGCAAGACGGCGCCCGGCTGCCCGCTGGTGTTGACAATCCCTCCGCCCGGGGGCGGGGGAACGCCCATACCTTGTTGCGCCATGCGAAGCCCTCCTTGTGATGTTTTGGGTAGTGCTACCCTCGCGGACGTGGCTTTCCCCCGGGGAGCGCCGCGAGGGGTGCCAAGTGACGCTTGCGGTTAGTACAGGCTGCTCTCGGCCAGCACAGCCCAGATCACCAGCCCCATGGCCGCTCCTAAGATGAGCAGGGTCAGGACAATGCTCACCCCCACCACGATCCAGCCCCACAAGGCCCAGGCGGCCTGCGTCGCCCGGAACTGCTCGACACTCTCAAAGCGGCGATTCTGCCAGGCCCATTCGTTGCCCTTGAGACCCAAGATGATGTTCATGACCGGCCAGGGAGCGACCAGGGCCAGCAAGGCGATCCACACGTTATGGGCAATTCCCCAGATCCAGGTCCACCAGAAGGCGCCCCAGTTGAAGCCGCTTGCGATCTCCGGCGGAACGAAGCCACAGGCCGGACTGAAGGGCGCCTGGGAGATCGCGGGAGCCGACGGATGGGCGGGAGGCGGAGGAGGGGGTGGCGGCAGTTGGGACATCTGCGGGTTCTCCTCGGCATCGCACGAGTCCACTCAGAGCGCCAGACGGCAACGACCGTCCGGAGTATTATAGGCAGGCACCGGTAACGCGTCAACTGCACGAGCCGCGCGCGCCGCGCGCCAGCGCCCAGGCTGAACAACAAAACGCTAAAATTAGTAGTAGTCCCGCACCTCCCGCCAGGCCTCGATGACCGTCGCCACGCTCTCCCAGGTGACCCCGGGCCCCAGCGAGTCCACGGGAGACAGGATGAACCCCCCTCCCGGCGCCAGGATCGCTACCGCCTCGTGCACGGCGCGGCGAATCTCTTCCGCGCTGCCCCGCTCCAGTGTGATCGGCGAGTTCATGCCACCCAGCAGCGCGGTGCGGCGCCCGAGCGTGGCCTTTACCCGTCGCAGGTCGGCGTCGCCCTGGACCGGGTCCACGAAGAAGTGCAGGTCGTAGCCGACGTCGGTGAGCGCCTCCAGCAGCGGCATGATCCCCGTGCTCATGGCGTAGCCTAAGAGTTTCCCGGCTTGATAGGTCATCTCCGTGAGTTCGCGCAGGCGAGGGGCGAAATGGCGCTCAAACAGGCGCGGGGACCAGAAGCCGCCGTGTTCATACCAGCCGCGGCGCAAGATCAGGTCGGCGGGGCTGTCCAGCAGGATCTCCGTCAGTCGCTTGTCATGCTCCTGGATGAGTTCGAGCAAGCGCTCGAAGAGCTCGGGCCGGTCCATAGCGAGGTAGATGAGGTTCTCCACGCCGCACAGCCAGACGGCGGCGTCGCCGCCCAGAGGGCCCCAGCCGACGATGATCAGCCCCAGGCGCTCCGCCGCCGCCCGCAGGCTCTCGGCTTTCTCGCGGAAAGCGGCCAAGGCCGCCCGATCGGGCGGTTGCAGGAGGTAGGAAAGGGCTTCGAGGTCGCCCTCACCCTGCACCGGGAACCTGCGAGAGCGCGGGACATTGTAGTCGTCCATCAGGCGGGGCTCGTCGCGAGGGTAGGGCCAGGGGCTGGTGCCGTCCTCGGTGAAGTAGACCTCCTGGCGCAGCGTCCCGGCCGGGGTGTGGTAGTCCTTGATGAGAAGCGGGTAGCGCTCCTCGGGGCAGACCTCTTTCCAGGCGCGCACCTCGACCTCGGGGTGGAAGGAGGCGAAGATCTCCAGGTCGAGCATATCATCCACGCCCTCGGCCAGGAGGCGCTCCGCGCGCTCCACCTGGTTGCTCCAGGCAAGGCGCGGCGGGGGGCGGAAGCCGAACAGGCGGAAGTACAAGGGGACATGGTCCGGCTGGCCGCAGGTTATGGCAGTGAGCATGCGCTCTCGCGAGGTCATGGGCAGCGCCTCCTTGGCGGCGGGCGAGATGCGGCTAGCTGGGAAAGCAAACTGGCCGGTTTGGCCGCGTCCTACCGACCCGGCTGAGCAGGCTCCGGCGGGGCAGGGCCTCACCGCCGCGCCCTCTTCCTTCCGGAGAGGGGAGGCTACCGCTGCCACGGCGGTGGGCGCTGGAGGCTCGTCGGCGTGGCGCAGGCTTTCAGCCTGGGTGCCTCACGCTGCGGATTGAGCGGCCGGGCAGGCAAGGATGCCTGCCCTACGCGGCCACCTCCGGCGCGGAACGGGTCCCCGCCCTATGCGGCTACCTCCCGCGCCGAGCGGGTCCCTGCCCTACGCCGCCACCTCCCACGCCGAAAGGGTCCCCGCCCTCCAGCCGACCGGGCGAGAAGAGAGCCGCGGCCCTCACTCGATCGTCGCCAGAAACTGCTGGGCCAGGCCGGCCACGTCGGCATTGGAGGGAATGCCCCGCCAGGGCGCGCCCGGCGGCACCACGTTGACCACCACCACGCTCGCCCCATTGAAAACGGCGCTGGCGGCTCCTTTGAGGTCCACACCCCCGGCGGCGGAGATGGCGACGTCGAACTTGCTGCGGATGCGCTTGACGTGCTTGTACTCGATGGCCTTGCCGCGAGTGCTCTCCTCGTCGCGCCCGAGATGCAGCACCACTCCCGTGGGGGGACGCCGCAAGCGACGCACTACCCCCAGGGGGTCGCCGATGCCGATCAGGTCTATGAAGGCGTCCAGGCCGTAGTCGTGACAGGCGGCGATGAACAGGTTGAGCGTCTCGGGCGGGCAGGAGCCCAGCACCGTGGCGGCATTCGCGCCCGCGCCGGCGGCCATCACTACCTCCCCTACCGCTCCGTCCGCAGTCTTCAGATCGGCCAGGATGGTGTGCGGCCACAGGCCCCGCAAGCCACTGACCCCGCGCAGGCCCTCCCGCTTGAGGAAGGGCGTCCCCGCCTCCAGGATTAGCCGCGGGTCCTGCGGGAGCGTGGGCACAATCCGCGCCGCCGTCGCCAGGTCGTCGTTGAAGGCGAGTTGCAGGTAGCGCAGGCCGGGGTCAATCATGGTCCCCTACCCCTCGCCAGTCAGCCGCTTGACCGCCTCGGCGAGTTCCGAGGGCATGAACAGCACGATCTTTTCGGAGGGGTCGGCGGCGATGTCGCGGATGGTCTGGAGCGTTCTCAGGTGCAGGGCGCCCGGCTGCCGGTTGAGGTTGGCCGCCGCGTTCATTAGGTTCTCGGAGGCGCGCAGTTCGCCGTCGGAGGCGATAATCACGGCGCGGCGCTCGCGCTCCGCCTCGGCCTGCTTGGCCATGGCCCGCTTCATCTCGGCGGGGAGTTCAATGTCCTGGATCTTGATGGACTCCACCATCACGCCCCAGTCGCCGGTCTCCTGGGCCACGATGGTGCTGATGGTGTTGGCGATGGACTCGCGTTCGGAGAGCACGAAGTCCAGTTCGTGGTTGCCGACCACGTCGCGCAGGGCCGCCTGGGTATACTGGCGCACCGCGTAGACGTAATCCACAATCTTGATGATTACGTCCTCCGGCTTGATCACGCGGAAGTAGACCACGGTGTTGATGAGCAGCGAGATGTTGTCTTTGGTGATCACTTCCTGCCGGGGGACGTCGGCGGTCTTGATGCGCATGTCTACGCGGCGGAAGTTCTGGAAGATGGGCCAGACGAAGCGCAGGCCGGGTTCCCTAACCCCGGAGTAGCGTCCCAGGGTGAAGACCACGCCGCGCTCATACTGGTAGAGCAGCGTGAGTCCTTTCAGGAAGTACAGGGCTACGACGATTACCGCGATCCACATGGGGGTGCTCATGGCTGATCAGCCTCCTGCCGCCAGCAAAGATGGGGGGCACTGGCGTCTTCGCCGGGGAGGCGAGGGAACCCTTCCGGCGGGCCGGGGACCTACTCCGCCTTTCGCTGCGCTCCGGGCACCCCTCCCGAAAGGGGAATATATGTCTAGCGGTGGCCCCACTGTGCCCCCCGCTTGCGGGGGAGAGCACCCACAGCGATACGACGGGCGTTACGCGCGTCGCATGTAGCGAGCGGCGAGAGGGGCCGGGCGGCAGGCCCGGCTGCCGCCCCTACACAGACGCCAGCCGGCCTAGGCCGCCAGTCAGGTCAGACGCGGTCGAGCGCCCAATGGAAGAATTCCAAGGGGAAGAGGTCCGGGGCGAAATCTGCTACTTTCTCAGGCCCGAAGAGCAGTTTGGTGAGTTGTCGGCTGCTCAGTTCCACCTCCTGCTCACCGCGCCGCAGCCGCCAGCCCACCGGCGTCTCCGTGGCGGCGATCTCCTCCGCCAGGCCCAGTTTGTCCAGCAGGCTGGGCAGGTTGGCGATCCACATCATGCCGCAATGGTTGTAAGTGCAAGGCAGGCGGCGTTCTTGCAGCAAGGCGGGGAGACCCCGGTCGAGCACCGGCGTCTCCACCTGCAGGCGGCCCAGGCCCGGGGTGCTGGAGGTCGGCTGCTCGCGGGGATCAAGGCGATGAAAGGCCTCCCGGATCAGGGCGAGGACGACGGGGGCCTCGCCCGCGTACTCAATCACGCGCCGTCCGTTGGAGGTCAAGAGGTACGCGACGAGCCGCCCGCCGGCCGCGGCGGTGTAACAGCCCCCCCGCACCGGCGGTCGGTGGAGCAGGGTGGGCAGCAATTCCCGGGGGCGCCGCGCGCCTAGGCCCTGCGCTGCGTAGAGGGCCAGCATCTCGCCCAGGTCCGGCCAGAGGCCCTCGCCGACTTCGTAGCCCTCCAAGCGCGGGAGCAGTTCGATGTTGCCGCGGTCCAGTTCGAACTCCCACTGGCGGCCCGCATTCTCCCAGCCGAAGCGGCGGTACCAATCGTTGAAGCCGGTGCCCAGCCCGCCGATTTCGCAGCCTTGCTCCTGCATCAGCCGCATGGCATCGCGCACGCAGGCCTCGCCGAAACCGCGGCGGCGGTAGTCGGGATGGCAGGCCACGCTCCACAGGCCCCCCAGGCGCAGGGTCCCGCGCGGGGTCACGACCTCGCTCACATAGAGGCCGGTGTGAGCGACGATGCGGCCGTTGACCAGGAGCACGCGCATCTGCTCGCGGTTCTCTTCGCAGGCCAGGTGCGGCGCCCAGCCGCCCATGCCCGCTCGCTCGGGGGTGAAGACCTGGTTGAGCAGGTCTAGCGTCGGCCCGATCTCGTAGCGCCCGCAGGCGCGAGGGCCCTCGACTCGCTCGGTGTCGGCAGGCATGACCATGTCCTCCGAGGGAACGTCGTCCCTAGTCCGGCCTTGGGGATAGCAAGGAAGTATTGCGCCGGTCGGCGGGCAGTATCCTTCTGGGCGGTCCTCCGCGCCCAAGGAGTATATTTGCGGCGCACGGCGAATCTTCGCGCCACAGAATCTACCCGCCCTGGGCGGGAACCGTATGGGAGGCAGCAATCATGTTCGACAAGCCCGCGAATGCCGTAACCCTTTTCGACGGAGGGCCGCTCAGCAACTGGCGTCGGCGCGACGGCTCGCCCGCGCGGTGGGAGGTAGAGGACGGCGTGATGACGGTGGTCGCGGGGACGGGAGACATCTGCAGCGAGGAGCAGTTCACCGACGCCTGGGTGCACGTGGAATGGCGCGAGCCGCACATGCCCGACAAGACCGGCCAAGCCAAGGGCAACAGCGGCGTGTATCTGCAGGGGCGCTATGAGATTCAGGTGCTGGACTCCTACGGCTGGGAGTCGCCGGGCCTGGGGGACTGCGGGGCGGTGTACAACCAGTTCGCGCCGCTGGTCAACGCCTGCAAGCCGGCCGGGGAATGGCAGACCTATGACATCATCTTCCGCGCCGCTCGGGTGGACGAAAGCGGCCAGGTCTTGAGCAACGCGCGCCTGACTGTGTTTCAGAACGGGATTGTCATTCACAACAACGTGGAACTGCTCGGTCCCACGGGCGGCGCCCTGGATGAGGAGGTGGCCCGGCCCGGCCCGCTGCTCCTGCAGGACCACGGCGACCCAGTGAGTTACCGCAACGTCTGGCTGGTGCACCTGCCGCCGCAGGGTTCGACCACCTACGAGCCGCACTAGGCGCGGCTTCAGGACTTCGGTAGGACGGGCCTCGCGCCGGTCGGGCGTTCTGGAGCAGGGGCTAGCGCAGGCACTGTCGCCGCAGGAGGGATCAACCGTGAACCCACGAGTTCTACGAGGCCGAAGGCAAGCCAACCGGGTATGCACGGCGGCCACCGCCCTCTGGGGACTGATGCTGCTGTGCGGCTGGGGGTCGTTAGCCGCGGCGCAGGAAGGAGGGGAGACCGTGGAGTTGCGCTTTGCGGAGCCGATGACGGCCATGATCAATGCCCGCGCCTGGGATGAGACGCATCACCAGTGGCATCGGGGCGGGGCGGAGGAATTGTACTTCGACGCCGTCCATCGCTTTCTGCTGGTGCGCTTTCCCGGCAGCGCCGAGGCCATCTACGCCAAACTCCGCGAGGGCTACGAGGTGGTCTCGGCCCGCCTGGTGCTGACCTGGCAGAAGCAGGAGTGGGAGCGCGTGGAAGGGTATGCCTGCCGGCAGTGGTCGCTGGTTCGGGAAGGGCGCCCGCCCGCGCACTGGCACGCGCGGGTCTACGCGCTGCGCCGTCCCTGGGTGGACGACCCGGAGATCGGGCCGACCTGGAACGCCTATATCAAGGGGGCCGGCTACTGGCGATTAGGTGGGGCGCGGTCCCCGGAGTGGGACCGGCTACCGGAGCCCTTGGGTCGGGTCGGCCTGTGGCAGGAACAACCCCGCGGAGAATTGGAGGTAAGCGGGCTCCTGAAGGAGGAGGCCCTGGGCGGGACCTTGCCGGAGCGGTTGCGGGCGCTCGAGAGCCAGGGGTTCCTGGTGCACAAGGACGAACTGTCTAACCCCGAATACGGCTCCTACGCTCTGTCCACCGGCGCGGCGCGCATCTGGGTGGAGAAGCCCGAGTTGGTGGTGGTGATGCGGCGGGTCCCCGAGGCGGCCCCGCTGGAGCCCTTGCCGCCGGCGATCTCGGTGGGGGAATTGGCGCGGCAGTTGGCCGCGGCGGGAGGTGACGGCGAGCCAACGACCCGGGTCCCGGACAACTTGCCCCAGTTGGCCCGGCAACTGGTCGGGGCGCGCCGGCGGGAGATGCCGGCTTGGATGTGGGAGCGCGTGGAGGAGGTCAAGCGCATTCCCGCCGGACCGGGGTACGACCCTTGGTTCCAGCGGATGGTGCATGCCCTGGATAGTGGCGACCGCGAGCAGTACCTGAAAACGGTGGATGATATTCTCTCCCGCCCGCCGGGGTGGTCGCAGGGGCATCAGCGGATTGAGTTCTCGCTGCCCCTGTATTTGTACGGAGATCTGCTGCCCGAGGTGGTGCACTACCACCTGCGCCAGGACTACGAGGCGGCCTTGCCGCGTCCCCTGGATCCCTACGCACTGTGGGCAATTGTCTCCATGGGCACGCTCAATCACATGGCCAATGCGCGCCCCACCTGGCTGCTGGGGGCGCAGTTGACCGGGCACACGGAGATCGTGGAGGCGGCGCACTATGGCCTATCCCTGCTCAATCGGCAGATGATCTACAGCGACGGCTTCAGCAGCGAACACGGCGACTCATACTACCGGGGCATCACCCTGGCGCCGCTGCAGGCGGCGGCGAAGTTCGCCGAGGACCCCTTCATTCGTCTGAAGGCGAGTCTGATGGTGGAAAAACTGCTGTTTGAAGACATCTCCACCTACCACCCTGGCCTGCGGCACCGCGTCTCCCGCATCAGCCGCCGCGCCGGCGGATTGCACCAGTTGCTGCTGGCCCAGGACGTGCCCGAAGCGGCGCTGCACACACTCTCGCGGGAAGGCGTGCTCTTACATCGGGACATCCCGGGGGACAAGCCGGAGGTGCACGGCATGCCGGTCTTCGACCTCGCGAACACCCCGCCGGCTCGGGTGGCGCTGATGGCCCCCTGGGGCCGGGAATGGGAGGCCAACTGCATTGACCGCAAGCCTCTCCCCTTCCGCACCGTCGCCGCGGCGCGGCTCTTCGGCTGGACCCAGGAGCCGGTGCACGCCATGACGTACATGGGCCGCAACTATGCGGTCGGGACGGAGCAGTTGCCCAACTACTCCTTCGTGCCCGCCTTTGCCGCCTGGCGCCGCGAGGCCCGGCCGGTGGCCTCGGTGGAGGACTTCGGAGTGTTGCTGCTCCAGGGCCGCCTCAACGAGGAGCCGGTGTCTGCGATGGACAAGACGCCGTTTGGCATCTTGCAGCACGACAACAAACTCATCTGGGCGGTAAAGACTCCCGAGCGCAAGTTTGTCAAGGAAGGACACGCCAATCTGCCGAAGGACGTGGACAAAGGTCTGAAGAGTTTCAAGGCGGTGGTGGCCCTGATCGCTTACGGTCCCGAGAGCGCACGCGAGGTGTACGTGAACGGTCAGCGGATCACGGACTTTCCGGCCACCGCCCACTTTGGTGATCTCATCACCATCAAGGAGGGCGTGACCTACCTGGGCCTGATCCCTCTGCCGGCCACCGACATGGGGCGGCAGGCAGAGGTGGTCCTGCGCAGCGCATACCCGCTGTTGACTGTGGAGGCCTACGTGATGGACCGCCAGGAGCCGGTGCTGGCGGACGACGAGGCGACCTGGGCGCGACTGGAGGACGCCACCGCCGCCTGGGCGGTGGAGTTCGGCGATGAAGCCGAGCACGGGAGTTTCGCGGGCTTCCAGCAGCACATGAACCAGGCGCGGGCCACCAGCCGCTGGGATGGGCAGGAGCGGGTACTGCACCTGTCCTATCAGACCGGGGGCGACACGCTGGAGATGGGCTTTCGCACCGACTGGGCGCGCGACGTGGACCTGTGGCACGACCCGCGCGAGTTCTCCCAGGTATTCGCCTATCAACGGGTGAACGGCCGGTGGCCGTGGCTCAATCCGGGGGTGGCCCTGGATAATGCGCTCGGCCAGATGGGCCAGGCCGAGGTGCTGGAAAAAGGCGGGGCGCGCCTGCGCACCCTGCCGGGGCAGATGGCCTTCCTGCGGGTGGAGCCGATCAGCGGAACCTACGAGGGGGTCAACCCCTTTGTTGAGCCCACGCCCTTTGAGTTGCACACGCCGGAGGGCGCGGTGATCCGCTCGGAAGGGCCCCTGGGGCTGGCCCGCGTGACCGTGCGCCCGCGGGAAGGTCGTCTCTGGGTGGACTACGCCTTGCCCACCGCCAGGAGCCTGCGGGCGCTGGAGAAGTTCCAGCGCGAGCGGCCCCAGTTCTTCCGGCCCGGCGTGGACCTGCGCGAGGCGCGGCGATAGTCGGCGCGGGCGCTGCTGGTCCGCGGGCTGGGTACACAGCCGGTGGTCGTCCTAAACGGAGAGCCTTTGCCGGGGCCCTTCGGGGCAGTGACGGTAGACGGTGTTCCCTACCTCCAGGTCCCGATCGCGGGCTGACGGCGGCGATTCCGGTAGTCCCGGTGACGTTGGGGGCTTGCGTCCGCTCTCTTCTTTCCCCCGCTGGCGGGGGAGAGCGCTTCGAAAGGTAGCCCTCGTACCTGAGCCACCTGAGCGCATAAGTCTGGCTAGCACCGACCGGGCAGGCCTCGCGGGACCCAGGGGCGAGGGGGAATCCATCAGCAGAGGGGATTTCGGCCATGGCTGAGATGACCAAGCGAGAGCGGGTGGAGCGGGCGATGGCGCTAGAGGAGACCGATCGCGTCCCTTTGTATGACCTGCTGCTCTGCGACCGGGCCATCGAGTATTTCGCGGGGGAAAGCCTCCCCCCGCTCGTGGACACCCCGGAGACGCGCGCCGCGGTGGACCGCATCACCGGTCGGGCCATTGCCCGCATGCTGGACGCCACGCGCAGTTCCACCTTCGGGCCTCTGGTGGACCGTGACTATTCCGATGAGTTTGGCTTCGTCTACCACGAGGACGCCCGCGAGAAGACCTCCTGGATAGTCAAGCGCCCCTTTGACGACGTGGCCGGCGCCGCGGAGTACCTGAAAAAGCGCCTGGCCTGGCTGCAAGAGCGAATTCGCCAGGTGCGCGCCCACGAGCGGGAGGAGCGGGAGCGGTATCACCAGTGGTTTGCGGAAGTCCAAGCCCGTATCGGAGATACCGTGCATCTTCTGGCGCAAATGGGGACTGGTCTGGACGAAATCCGTCAACAGCTGGGCTTTGAACTCTTCGCCTACGTGGAGGCCGATCAACCAGAGCTGATCTCAGAAGTGATGGAGGCCTACACCGACCTAAACGTGGCTACCTGCCACGCCGTCGCCGACCTTTCGCTGTCGCCGGTGGTGCTTACCTACGGAGATATCGCCTGCAAGCAGCGGCTGCTGCACTCACCGGCGTGGCTGCGGCGGGAGTTTTTCCCCAGGCTCAAGCGTCTGAATGACGCCTGGCACGAGCACGGGTTCAACTGCCTCTTCCACTCCGACGGCTACCTGATGGAGGTCATGGACGACTTGGTGGCCACCGGCATTGACGGCCTGAACCCCATCGAGACGGTGGCGGGGATGAACCTGGGGGAGGTGCGCCGGAAGTACCCGCGACTGTTCCTGGCCGGCGGCATTGACATGAGCCAACTGCTCTCCCACGGCACGCCGGAAGAGGTGCGGGAGGTCTGCCGGCAGGCGATCCGCGAGGCCTCTCCGGGCTACCTGATGGGCTCGACCACCGAGGCGGACAACAGTTGCCGGGCCGAGAACCTGATTGCCATGTATGAGGTGGCGAGGGAGGGGTTCTAGACCAAGCGCAACGGCCCACCGGAGAGACTCCGGTGGGCCGCCGGGCTTGCGCTAGCAGGTTGACTTACCCCTTGGGTCGGAAGTACGCGCGGCCGCGGTTGTCGTCCAATCCGCCAACGGGAGGGCGAGAGGGACGGCTGCCCTCACGACGTTCGCCGCCGC
>CALFVE010000097.1 GCA_937928475.1 uncultured bacterium
CTCAAGACCAGGTTGACGAGCGTTACCGGCACTCCGTACTTCAAGAACCGGCGGAAGTGGATAGGATAGCCGGAGCGCTCCGCTACGCCAGCCACCACCACATTGGTTGCGGCGGCAATGAGGGTCATGTTCGCGCCCAGATTGGCCCCGAGCGACAAGGCCCACCAGAGCACCTCCCGGTTACCGGCAGGCAGACTTTGCGACACATTGTGAATTAGCGGAATCATCGCCGCCGCATAGGGAATGTGATCCATAATACCACAGGCGACGCCGGAGAGCCAGAGGATCCCCAGGGCCATGGCCGCAACGCTACCCTGAGCCAGGTTGAGCATGCCGTGGCCCAGGACCGCGATCACCCCGGTCTCCACCAGGCCGCTGACCATCACAAAGAGGCCGATAAAAAAGAAGATGGTGGGCCATTCTACCTCGGCTAGCACTTCCTGGGGCCCCTCAGGATACAGCAGGAGTAAGAGGGCCGCACCGGCCAGGGCAATGGTCGCCGGCTCCAGGCCCAGCGCGCCATGCAGAAAGAAGCCGACCAGGGTAAGCCCGATGACCAGCAGGCAGCGCCGCAGCAGTCGGTGGTCGGTGATGGCGCGGGCTTCCTCGAACTCCATGATCCGCATGCGTGCTTGTTCCTCCACTCGCAGACTCCCGCGCAGCAGCAGCCAGCACCCGAAGAGGAAGGCCGCCAGCGCCAGGGCGGCGACGGGCGCGTCCACCCGCAGAAAGTCCAGGAAGTCAAAACCGGTGGCGGAGGCAATCATGATGTTGGGCGGATGCCCCACCAGGGTGGAGGCCCCGCCGATGTTGGAGGCGAGTATAACCGAGATAAGATACGGAACCGGGTCAATCTCCAGCGTCTCGCAGATGAGGATGGCCACCGGCGCAACTATGAGCACAGTCGTCACATTGTCGAGGCACGCGGAAACCACGGCGGTGATGACGGCGAGCAGGGCCAGGATCCCGAAGGGACTGCCGCGCGCAGCCTTGGCGGCGCGGATCGCCAGCCATTGGAACATCCCGGTCCGGCGGCTGATGTTCACGATAATCATCATGCCGATGAGCAGGAAGATGGTGTTCCAGTCTACACCTCCCGGCCCTCGGGGTTCGCCGTGAAAGGCCGTGTGCTGGTCCACGAAGCCGACCAGGATGACGAGTACCGCTCCGGCCAGGGCGGCCTTGGTCTTGTGCACTCGCTCAGTCGCGATGAGCACGAAGACTCCTACGAAGACCGCGGCGCAGAGGGTCCCGGCCAGAGTCATTCCTGAGGTTCACATCCTAAACTGGGAGCCACGATATGCCCCAACAGCGAGCGGCGAGTGACCAGCCCCACCACTCGGTCTGCTTCCACCACGGGCACCACGGCGAGGTCGTGCTCCAGCATCAGATGGGCCAGTTCGGCCACCCGCTCCTCGGGATCAGCGGCAACGAGGTGCTGCTTGCTCAAGACCTCGCGGGCCTGAGTCGCGCTCAGGCGCTCCTGGTCGTAGCCGTGGAAGCGGTAGGACCGGGGGAGGAAACCAAGATCGGAGAAAGTGTCCGCGTACACCGGCAGGACGGCGCGTAGCAGGTCGTCTTCGGAGACGATGCCCACCAGGCTGCCCTGCTCATCTACCACCGGCAAGGCGGGCAGGTCGCACGATTGCATGGCGCGGTAGACCTCACCAAGGGGCGTGTTGGGAGTGACTACGGGGAAGGCGGTGAGCATGATATCGCGCGCAACCATAGCGTGTCTCCTTTGGGAACGTATCAGGGCGCCGGCGTGTTCCCGGCAGGTAGCCGGGTCTGGCTGCGGCTTCAGGGACTGCCCAGGTAGGCAAGAATCCGCGACCCGGACCACAGGGCCACCGCGACCAGCGCAACACAAGGCGCGAGCAGCAGGTACCCCGGCGTTCCCAGTCGCCAAGCGGTGAACCACCAGAAGTCCAGGCCCTGCCGAAGACCTTGCTTAAACGACTCGGAGGCGGGGCCAGTGGCCAGACCACTCGCGGCGGGATCTAGCCGGCGGGAACTCACCTGACTCAACATGTAAATCTGGCCCCACAACGGCCAGTAGCGCAGGCTGAAGATGACGGCGTCGGAGCGGCCCGTCTCGGCCCGCACCCGGTGTAGCCAAGTGCCGTAGGGAACCACAACCCCCAAGAGTTGCACAGCCACGCTTAGGCCCACCAGGGCCACCAGGCTGGCCCGGCCCGCTCTGCTGGCGGTAAGCCGGCGCATCCCCCAGGGAACCAGCAGCATAAGCGGCCCAAGCATAGGGACCAAATAGCGAGGTCCCCAAGCCCAGGAGTCGGGCGCGACCCGGGCTGCGTGGAACAGCCAATACGGCGCAAACAGCAGGAGCACCGTGCCCACCAACGCCGGTTGCTCGCGCCAGGCCACCTTAGCACCGATGATCGCCAGAACCAGTACGGGGCAGAATACGAGAATCCCTCGCCCCGGCGCAAGTAAATAGGCCGCCAGTTGTTTGCCGAATACCTCCCAGGAAAGACTGACCTCCCAGTTCCACGGCGCGTAGCCGGCCCCCAGGACGCTACCAGTACGTAGCCAATTGTACCACAAGACCACTGCCATCCAGGGAGCTAGTCCAGCCAGGCAGGCGGGTGCCGCCCACCACCGCCGACGCCTGGCTTCTGCCCCGCCGGTTGCCCCACGCCTGCCCAGGAGCCAAGCAAACAGCGTCAGTCCGGGGACACTGAGCGCAAAAGTCGGCTTGGTGGCCAAGCCCCAGCCCCAAGCGAATCCCGCCAGGAGCCACCAGCCCCAGCGGCACGAGCGGCGGACCGCGAGGAGCAGAGCGAACATGACGGTGAGCAGGCACAGACCCAGGAAAGGCTCGTAGAAGCCGATCTTCGCGTAGGGCCAAGCCACCGTGGCGAAGGCGAAAAGCAGCCCCGTGGTCAAGCCGGCGCGCAGATTGCCCCGCAGCCCCCTCACCAGCGCGCACAATACCAGCGCCTCTCCCACGGTTATGAGCACCAAGGCCAAGTTGACTGCCACCCGCGGCAGCACCCGCGGCACCCAGCGCAAGTGGGGGGCCGCAGCCGCCACCGCCTCCGCAAGCAGGCGTCCAGCCAGGTAGAAGGGGACCTGCAAGAGAGGATAGCCGAGCCAGTACTGGCTGTAGATGCGGCCATCGCGACCTGAGAAGGCGTGCCCGGCGGCGAAGACCTCGGGGGTCAGGGCGCTCGCCCGCGACAGGTCTACCCGCCCGCGTTCCACCAAGTTCTCCGTAATCAAGTACGTCGCTTCGGCGTCAATCAGGTCGCTGAAGCCTTTGGCGCTGAGCAGGTATACGGCTACCAGAAAGAGTGCCAACCACAGGAAGGGAGGGGCGGGCGGTGTGTCCGTTCGGCGTGGCGTCGAGGGCCGAATCTCAGCCGCTCCTACCGTGGTCATCGCCTCCTTTCGGGGAGGGCTGCCAGACCCGACGTAACCCGAGGGCGGAGCCGAGCGCGACGCCCAGCAACGACAAGACCCCCGCCAGTAGCCAAGGCCAGGGCGCGCCCAGCCGCCAGGCATAGGCCCACCAGAAGTCGGGCGTCTCCCGTAGGGCTCGGCGAAACTCCTCGGTGGTGCGTCCCTGGGCGAGGCCCGATTCGGCCAGGCTCAGCGGCGTCAGGGCGGAGTTGAGGAGGCTCTCGGCTTGTCCGGCCAGGGGGAAATGCCGCCAATCGAAGACGATTGCGCGGGTGCTGCCAGCCCCCTCTACCACTCGCTGCAGGTGGCGACCGTAGGGCGCACAAATCGCCAGCAGTTGCACCAGCACGCTCGCGGCGGCAAGCACGGTTGCCGCGGCGCGGCCCGCGGGTCGGTGGCGGCAGCGAATCAGACCTTCCGTAGCCAGGACGGCCAGCAAGGGGACGAAGGGGAGAAGATAGCGCGGTCCCCAAGGCCAGATGTCGAACTGAGTCCAGGCCACCTGGAGAATGAATCCCACCAGCGCGCAGATCCCGAGCAACAGGCGCGGGCCCCTCGGCGCGAGCCCGAGGGGCGCGGCCAGCACCAGAAGAAGCAGAGGATTGTATACGAAGAGCCCCTGCCCAGGGCCGAGCGTGTAGGCATAGAGATTGGACAGAAAATGTTGCGGCGAAAAGTCCAAGCCGAACAGGCCGGCGCGATAACCGAAGTCCAGGACGCTTCCGGTGCGCAGTGCGTTGTACCATCCCATCAGCAGAAGCCAGGGCACGAGGCCGGCCAGGCCGGCGAGAGTGGCCAGGGCCAGTTGTCGGATCCGAGTTGCCGGATTGCGCCTGAGGGCCGCCATCAGGATGTAAATGGCCAGGACCGGTAGGATCTGGCCGAAGGCGACTTTGGCGGCGAGCCCCCAGCCCAGCACAAAGCCGCAGAGCAGCGGCCATCCCCAGCGCCCAGTCTTCTCATAGGCTACCGCCGTCCAGACCGCTGTTGTGGCGCACAGAGCCAGGAACGGCTCGTAGAAGCCGAGTTTGGTATAGGGCCAGGCCATCGTGCCCAACCCGAAGAGCAACCCACCCGCCAGGGCCGGGCGCAGCCCCAGCCGCAGATGCAGGAGCAGCAGAGCAACCAGCACCGCCGTGACCGCAGTGAGGAGGGGACCGCAGAGGCTGACGGCTGCCCGGGGCGCCAATTGCGCGAGGCCAGCATGGGAGGAGGAATCAAGCAGCGCCACCAGCGCCCGTCCCAGCAGATAGAAGGGCACCTCTAGCAGCGGGTAGCCCAGGCCGAAATGGACGTAGAGGCAGCCATCCGGGCCGGTGAATACGCCCGTGGGCGAGTCGGCGATGCGGCTGCCGAGCCCGGCCTCGGGAGGAAGGTCCACCCGACCCCGTTCCACTAGATTTTGGGCCAGGGCGAAGTAGGTCTCGGCGTCGCCCACCTCACTGAATCCCTTCGCTGAGAGCAGGTAGACGGTGAGCAGCAGCGCGAACAGGAACCACAGCCCACGGCGGCTCTGCCGTGTGGCTCCGCCTTGGATCTCCGGTCGTCTCTCCGTAGGCACTCGTCCCTCAGATAAGTGCCGCTAGTTGCGCGCGCATGAACGCAGCGGCCTGCGGCACCTGCACGTCCGGGTCCCCGGTCACTCCCGCCTCGAAGGCCATGTAGTTGCCGTAGCCCATGTCCTTGAGGGCCTGGAGGCCGGGGCGGAAATCGGTGCGGCCCAGCCCGGGCAGCCAGCGGGGGGTATCTCCCAGGTGGACGTGCTGCAGGTGGTCGCCCGCGGCCTGGAGCGCCGCGGGGATGTCCTTCTCGACCAGGTTCATGTGGTAGAAGTCGGCCATCACCGCTAGGCCGGGCGGGCTCCCCGCGCGGTCAATGATTTCGAGCGCATCCTCCACTCGCACCAGCAGGTGGCTCTCGTAGCGGTTGAGTGGCTCCAGCAGCAGGAGCGTGTTGTTCTCGGCGGCCGCCTCGGCGAGTTCCTTGACCATCTCCACCAGGAGCAGCTTCTCCAGCTCGACCGCGTCGGCAAAGGGCTGCAGGTTGGGTAGGCGGGGGCCGCCAAAGATCGGTACGAAGATCAGTCCCACCGCGCCCAGGCTGCCCGCCAGCTGGAGCAGCCGCTTGATGTCACGGACGGCGACCTCCCGCTGGGTGGGGTCGGGGTCAAGCGGACAGCCCCCGTAGCCCGCGCAGATGGTGGAGACGCGAATCGAAGACTCTGACAGCGCGGCTTCGATTTCGCCCTGCCGCTCCCACAGCCTTGCTCCCCAGAACTCGATCCCCTCAAACCCCCACTGCTCGAGTTTAGTCAGCCTCTCGGCCAGACTGTCTCCCTTGATGATTCCTTCCTGGCAAGCGAGTTTCACGGTTACCACCTTACCTGTTGTGAGATGCACCTCCGGCCTCGCGCCGGGCAGTGGTAGTCTTCCCCCTCGGGCCAGCCTTCCCTCCCCGGAGTCGGGAAAGCGGAGCCCGGGCGGCCCCGAGTGCGGAACCTGGGGGGACTCCGGTGTGTTTATTGGGGAAAGAGGCACCAGCGGACGAACTGGCGCCGGGTCTCACAGGAGGTTCTGATGCGCTTCTCTTCTTGGCTTTGCGCGGCAGCAATGACGATTCTGGCTCTGGCTGGAGGGCTGTGCCTGGCGGACGAGCCGGTGGTCACGCTGGAGTTCACCCCGGCGGCGGATCTCGCCGACAGCCCCGCGCTAAGGGTGACGATCAGCGAAGTCTTGCTGACGGAGGCTCCCACCGGTCTGACCGGTCAAGCCACCGCCGCGGTGCAAGTGTGCACCCAGGAGGCGGATCCGCAGGGGCAATTCTTCGTGATGCGCGTGGGTCTGAGCAAAGTCAGCCAGCAGATGGCCGGGCGCAATCTGGCTGTCACAACCCCAGGGCCAGTGGTGCTTAAACTCGACCGGCGCGCGCGACTCCTGGAGATTCCCGCTCAGGACCCGCCCCCCGTGGGGGAAATTCTCTCCCAGGGCGGTGTTCCCTTGCAGGCAATAGCCGTCATCTGTGCCATCCCGCAGTTACCCGAAGAGCCTGTCGCTCCTGGCGGCACCTGGACGCACGAGGAGACGTGGGCCTTCCCCGGGCTGGGCGAGGTTAAACTGCAGGCGGCCAGTGTTCTTGTCGGGATGAATGGTGACCTGGCGGCGATAAGATCCAATGTACGTCTGAGCGTTCCCGACTTCGAAGCGGACAATCCCTTGGTGCCGGGGCAAAAGGTGCAGGTGCGCAACCTCGCGGTGGACGTCACCGATCTGGCGCAAGACTACGACACGGCGCGCAGCGTGGTGCGCAGGGCAGAGGGCAAGATCAACGCCTCCCTGGAGGCGCGTTCTCCCGACATCGTGCTGCCGGTGAGGGTTGTTGCGGCTGTTGAGTACACGGAGCCCGGCCCCGCGAACCCCTAGGGAAGCGGCTGGCAGGCGCCGCACAGAACGGACGCCGGCCTGGGCCTTCCCCAGGCCGGCAGTCCTTTTTCTTGCGACCGTGTGCTGCTGTGCCCGGGGTCGGGCTAGCCGCTCGGCGCCGGCACGGTGGAGGAATCCCGCTCTGCGGGAGCAGGGGCGGTTGAGCTGCTATCGGCCGGCTTAGGGACGGCCGGCGCGGCCTCACCGGAGGGTTTCGACGTGGTTGCCGGTTTGTCCTCGGTGGCGGGGGACGACTCCGCCCCTCCCGCCTTGGCCTCCGGCGGTGCCTTCGGAGAGCTGGGCGCCGGGCTGGAGGCGGCGGCCTCGCTGTCGGTCTGCTTCTGGCTGGTAGTGACCAAAAAGTAGAGCGCCACCATCACGGCAATAAGCAGAATCAGCACTATCACAACGACGGCGGGGCTGACTTCTTGGCTCATGAGCTTCCCTCCCAGGAGTGGCTGGCTCGCCAGGCACTCACTGCTGCTAGTGGTGCGCTTCGCCAGTCTCTGCCGATTCTCCTCCCGGTCGCCCCAGATTTTCACCATTTCCTGTCGGTGCTGCGGGAGTTGGTGCATCCACCTGCGTGAGGTCAATGACGCAGTCGGACGACTCGGCCCACGGTTCGGAACAGGTGAACAGCAGAATCTGGCGGTTGCGCCCGAACTCTACCAGCAGCCGCAAGGCTTCCTGGTGACGCGAGGCGTCAAAGTTGACCAGCGGGTCGTCGAGCAAGATAGGCGGGCCTTCCTTGGGCCACAGCAGTCGGGTCAGCGCCAGGCGAGCCGCCAGGTAGAGTTGCTCGCGGGTCGCCAGGCTCAGGTCCGTCGGCTGATCGGCCGCCCCCCCCTTGTCCGGCGAGAAGGCCACGGGCTCCAGGGTCTCTCGATTCACTGACACCCGCGCGTACCGCCCCAGGGTGAGCCGCTGGAGCAGTTCCCCAATGGTCGGCTCCAGGACATCGGTAGCCGCGAGCAGGGTCTCCTTCCGGGCCTGGCGCAGCGTCTCCAGCAGGATGGTCATAACCCGTTCCCGCCGTCGCAGCCGCGCCCGGCGGCGCTCGGCCTCGGCTATTTGCTCGCGCACGGCGGCGAGATCTTCCGCGTCGTAGCCGGCGGTGCGCAACAGAGTCTCTGCCTCAGTGCGCTGGCGGAGCAGTTCTTCGCGACGCTGCTGCTTGCGCTCCAGATCGCCGCTAACCCGCGCCAGCCGCTCCGGACTGAGTTGCGCGGTGACCATCTCCGGCGTCTCCAGGCGCTGGTCCAAGGCGGCCCTCTCTACGGCGAGAGCACGGAGACGCTCTTCCAGTTGGGCCTCATTTTCCAGCAGGGTTCCCTCCAGTTCCCCGCGGGTGCTTTCAATCTCCCGTTCTAGGCGCTCGCGGCGCTGGGCGATTTCCTGCATCTGCGCGGGCGAGTCAAAACGCCCCGCTAGCAAGACCTGGAGCCGCGCGCGATGGGCCGCCTGAGCCTGCCGCGCTGATTCTATCTGGCGCCGCACGGTCTCGCAGCGAGTCTGTACTTCCGATAGTTCTCGCCCCAGGGCCACGGCCTCCTGGCTGCCCTCCCCCACCTTCTCACTTAGTTCCTGCACCGAGTTCACGCCCGCGCTCTGCAAGATTTCCTGGAGTTTCAGCCGGGTGTTCCAGTGATCCGTTTCGCTCTTGGTTAGCCGTCGCTCCGCTTCTTCGGCGGTCGCCCGCAAGGCTTCGGCGCTACCGCGAGGGCTCAACGTCAGCCCCCACGCGGCCAGCCCGATACCCAAGAGGCAGGCGAGAAAGAACAGGGGATGGGAAAGCGCTCCTGCCCCCGCTCCGACAACCAGGAAGAGGCCGCCCATGGCCAGCGTGGCCCAGCGCAGTTTGCGTCGGTCTGCCTCCCGCTGCTCGGTCCGGCGAGCCGCCTCGGCCGCTGCCCGGTCAGCTTCCACCTCTACTGCCAGGCGGGCCACGCTTTCCTGGAGCGCCACCGCTTCCGTCAGCAGTTGCTGATAGGGGGCTTGCACTCGCGCCTGAGCAGCCTTGGCTTCCACCTGCCGCTGGCGCTCCTCTAATTCGCGGAGCACCTGGCTGTCTTCTTGCTCTTGTTGGAGGGTCTGCTCCAGGGCCTGCTGCTCTCGCCAGGCCTCCAGGGCCTCCTCCACGGTGACCTCAGGCAAGGCGGCCAGGTCCTGCTCCGCCCGCTCAATCTGCATCTTGAGCACGCGGGCACGATCGGCGCGCCGCTGCAGTTCCAGGGCTTGCTCGCGCAAGGCTTCGCGGCGCTCTTCCAGAGCCTGCCGATCCCACGCCGCGGTAACCAGTTTCTGCAAGTCGCTGATCTCCCGATTAAGTTCCTCTAGTTCCTCACGATGGGCTTCGAGCGTGCACCGGGCTTCCTCAGTGCGCTCCAAGATGGCGGCGATCTCCTGCTTCCGTCGCTGCAACTGGCGCAGCTCCTCTTCTACCGCGGCGATCTCTCCTAGATTCCGGGTGGGCGCGCCTTTGGTGCCTCGCTGCAGGTCAGCCAGTGCTGCCTCCAGTTTGGCCAGCACCTGCGTCACGCTGACCTCGTCGGCGGCGCCAGAGACGCTCTCCTGCAAGAGTTCACCAAGGCGCCGGCCCTCCTGGAGACTTACGATCTCCTGCTGCCGCAACCCGGCGGTGGACTGGTACACCGCCGGGGAGTCGGTCCCCACCAGGCCCGCCAGGATGCGCTGCACCTCCGTGGGATCGTGCCAGGTCTGACCGCTGTCCAGATCCCGCAGAACGGCCCGCTGCTGCTCGAAGTCCTTGGAGACTTGCCAGTGCCGGCCCTGGGCCCGGAAGGTCATCTCCAGGTGGTACATGCGCTCCGCGCCCCAGCGGCGCCAGCGCGCGGCCGCCGACTTGGTGGTAGTGGGCTTATCGAACAGCAGCATGAAAATCGCCGCCAGCACCGTGGACTTACCCACCTCGTTGGGTCCCCAGAGGATGTTGAGGCCAGGCCGCAACACCAGGTGGGCATCGCGCAAGCGGCCAAAATCGCGCAGGCGGAGGTCCTCGATAACCATCAGAGGACCTCCTTTTTCTCGAGCAGCGCCAGCCCCAACTGCAGAGCCTGCGTCTCGATCCGCAGGTCCTCCTCACTGCCGGAAGCGCGTGCGGCAGCCAGGCGCTCTTCCATAAGACGCACGAAGCGCCCCACGATCAGTTCAGGCGGGTAGCGGCTTTCTGTGAGTTCAGTTTCCGCCAGAACGCCCTGGTCGCGAATACGAAGCCGGAAGAAGTCCGGGGCCAGCGTTTGCTCCAGTTGCTCCGCATCATAGTGGAAACTGGGGTCGGCTAGCCCGACGAGTACCGCCTCCAACAACAGTTCGGGGTCGGCGCGCCGGCGAATCTCCTCCGCCAGTTGATGTTCGTTGTCGTAGTCCGCGAGGTTAAACTCCGCCTGTTCGCGCCGCAGACGCCCCGTTACGAAGCGTTCGCACCGCGGCAGCCCCCCCCGCCGCAGTTCCACTTGGACGGCGTGCCCCCGCTCCGTCTGGTCAATGGCCAGGATCTCAGGGGAGCCGGAATACAGCGCGGTCACCCCGCCGGTGGAGTAGTCACCGAAGCGGTGCCAATGGCCCAGGGCCAGGTAGTTCATACGGGTCTCGGCAATGTCGTGGGGCAGCAGGAAGGGCTCTCGGCTAGTGACCAGGTGACCGAGTTGCAGCGAGGCGTGAATGGCGCCGATATTGAAGGCGGCGCTGTCGTCGGCGCTCAGTTGCAGACAGCCTGGCCCGCCGTGCACCAGCGCCTCCCCCTCGGCCAGAGCAACCGGCGCGCCGGCGGGGTCCCTCAATATGTGTACGTGCCGGGGCAGTCCGGCGCGCAGCCAGTCGGCGTACACGGAGCCCTCCGTGAGCGGATCGTGGGTCCCGGGCAGGATCACGGTTTCTACCGGCGGATCGGCTCGGCCCAGCCGGGCCAGCTGGGACCTGACGAACTCCACCGTCTTGGGAGCCGGTCGGTCGCTGTCGAAAAGATCGCCGGCTACCAACAGCAGATTGACCCGTTGCTCCAGACAGCGATCAATCACACGCACGAAGGCCTCGCGCAGCAACTGCCGATGCTCGACAGCACGGGCGCCAAAGGCTTCCCCCGACAGCCCCAGGTGCACGTCAGCGGTATGGATCAGCGTGAATCGGTCCATGAGAGTACGGGGTCCAGATGGTCCTCTCTAGGCGACACACCTTCACGGCAGACGTTATTCGCTGCCGTAGCCCCCGCAACCTTCTTCGCCTCGCCGGCGCCGACCAGGAACTGTGGGGCGGGGGAATCAGGGCGCCCGTCATGGGCCCGCGTCGCCGACAGGTGGCGCCCCGCGGCGGGCGGTTTGCAGGCTGCTCAGCCGAGCGTCCCGAAAAAGTGCCACGGATAACGAGGACATTTGGGGCGGGAAGCGTATAATATGGGTGGGCGCCGACTTAGGGAGTGAATCGTTACCGCAAAGGAGGAGTGTCAGATGCCCGATAGTAAGACGCGACATAGGCTGATGCTGGCCCTGCTGGTGGTGGCCTGCCTGGCCGCCTGGGGTGCAGGCACGGCTCTGCGACAGGGCTGTCACTGGGAAACGCCGGCGGCCTGGGCAGTCGAGACGGAGCCGGAGGCCACCGACACGGCGGCCTACCCCGGCCCCTGGGCGGTGGCGGAACGGAGTCTCGTCGAGGGGGAGGAGCGCGGGACTGTCCGCATCGGGGAGCAGGATGTCCTGGAAATACAAACCGTGGCGGGCGGTCTCACCGGTTATGAGCGGACCCTAATCGTTGCCAAGCGCCTCAACGATGCATTGGCGGCCGGAGTGCGGGCCGACCAGATCCGAGCCACCCAGGTGCAGGGAATGACAGTGCTTAAGGCCGGTGAGGTGGTGCTCATCACGGTAACCGCGGCTGAGGCGGAACGCCAGAAGATGACCGAGAGCCAGCTCGCTAAGGCCTGGGCGGCCTCTATTGCCGCGGCCCTGGGCGGCACTCCGGCGGTCCCATCTCCTACGACCACAACCGCCCCGACTACGACTACCACCCCGCCGGAGGGCGACGAGTACGATTATTCCGGCTGGACGCCCCCCGAGCCCTACAAGGACAAGATCGTCCCTATCGTCAGCGTCCTGGAGGGCGTCAAGATTGGGGTGGCCCGGGTTAACGGCCCTACCTCCAAGGTGGACCTGGTGCAGGCCGTCGCGCAACTGGAGACCGACTATAAGAAGGTCCTCTCGATTAACCTGTACGTACCGATTTCGACCGAAGTGCCCGGCTCCAAACTGGCCCGGGTACAGGGGGTCGGAGTCACGGGGCTAGCGGACATCCGCATTCGATAGGGGTGAGCGAGAATGTACCAACGCAAACCGATGCTGAAAGTGGCCGCTCTGCTGATCACCGCAGCCTTCCTCTCCGGACTGCTGCTAACTAGTACGCCCTCGCGCGCCATCAGTCTGGGCGGAGGCTTTGGCTCTTTGGTCAAGATCTTTGGGATCGCCTGGATCGTCAGTCACTTCGGCGAGGACATTGACAAAACGATCAACAGCGTGCTCCAGCAGCACGAGGCGGCGATTGAGGGCCGCACCAAGGTAGTGCCGATCATCCGAGTCGGCGGGAACGTGGCGGTAGGAGCGGCGCAGGTAATGGGGCCCGCCGAGCGGGTGGACAAGGTGAAGGCGGTGGCCCAGATGGACTGGACGCCAGGCGAAACCTTCCGCGGCCGGCTCTTGCTGCCGGTAACTACCGATCGCGACCTGACTTCCAGCGTCCGGGGAGTCGGCGGAGTGGGCATCTCCGCAGTGATCGTCTTCCCGGTGTAAACCGGTCACGACCCAGGAGCAAAGGCGGCGCCCTCCGCGGAGGGCGCCGCCTTTGCTCCTGGGTCGT
>CALFVE010000098.1 GCA_937928475.1 uncultured bacterium
TGGAAGGAAAACTCCGGCGTCCGTGTTTTCTGGGCGCTGGTCTTGCTGGTGCTGGTAGGCGTCTGGTTCTTCCGCCTGACTCGCGGCACTGGCTGCACGCTGTACGCCTTGCTGCTGATCGCTCTGGTCATCGCCTGGGCAGCCAGCCCAGCGCTGGAGGCTCTGGCACTCCCGGCGCTGGTGATGGTCTGGGTTCTCACCGCGCGCACGCAGGCCGCGCGTCGGCGGGACTACCTGCCGGCCATCGCCTCCACACCCGGCGGGGGAATCAAGCGGGGGCTGACCGCGCCGGAAGCCGCAGTGCTTCTGGAACTGCCGCTGAATCGCGTGCTCACCCTGGTAATCTTCGGCCTGCTCAAGAAGGGCCTGGTGCGGCAGACTCGGGCTCAGCCGCTCACCGTGGAACTGGAGAAGGGCTACGAGGGCAGCCCTGCGGCTCGCCGGGAAACGGCCAAGGCCAAAGGCACCGTCATCCGGGGTTACGAGCAAGAGTTCCTCGATGTCATCGCCGCTAATCCGGGCAAGCCTCTGCAGGACCTGGACTTCAGCAAACCCATGAAGAACCTGATCCACGGCACCGCCGCGCGCTTGGCCGGCTTCGACCTTGAGCAGACCCAGGAATACTACAAGTCCATTATGGCCAAGGCCTGGCAGGAGGCTAAGGGACTCGGCGACATCAACGCGCGGACCTCCTACCTGGACGAAAACCTGCTCTGGCTGATGATGGCTCCCACCTGGGACGACGAGTTCGACTCCTGGCACCGCAGCGGTTACTACTATCGCCCGGCGTGGACTCGGCCGGTCAGTACCGGCGGTACCCTGCCCTCGGCCCCGGCGCCGGCGGTGGGTGGCCGCACCTCGCTCAGCGACGTAGCGGCTTCCTTCGCAGGCTGGGCCGAGAACGTGAGCGGGCGCCTGGCAAATGCAGTAGACCCCGCCAGCATGGGGCTGAGGGGGGCGGGCGTGGACCTCTCGGGAGTGGATCGGGTCACGGGAGAGATATTGCAGTCCCTAGCTTCCAGTTCTGGCTCGGGCGGAGGCGGTGGCGGCGGAGGCTGTGCCTGTGCTTGCGCCGGTTGCGCCTGTGCTTGTGCCTGCGCCGGAGGGGGAAGGTGATCAGTGCGGCGCAACCGGTCCCCAGTCCTGACCTGCCTGCCGCGGCCCTTTCTGGAGCGCTAGCCGGCTGGCTGGCCGGTCCCCGCGCGCGCGCCTTGCGCCGAGCGAGAATTGGCCTGCGCCGCCTCGTGCTGGAGGTCGGTTCGGGCCACAGCGTCGTGACTCCCGAACTTCGTCGTCGCTCGCGGGGTCGCGTGGTCAGCCTCGACCTTCGGGTCTCACCGAGCGGAAGCGGTCCCGATGTGATCGGCGACTGCCGCGACTTGCCCTTTCCCGGGGCCTGCTTCGACCTGGTCTTCTTCCAGAACGTGCTCTTGTGGGTGTCGGACGTGTTGCGGGCCATCGCCGAGGCCGCGCGCGTGCTGCAACCCGGCGGCGAGCTGGTCGCGATCGAGCCCGACTTCGGCGGTATGTTGGAGTACCCCGAGCTAGGCCTGCGTCGAGTATGGCTCGACAGCTTACGCCGGGCGGGTGCCGACCCTTGCGTGGGCCGTTGCCTGCCCCGAGCTTGCGAGGCTGTCGGCCTGCGGCCGTGGGTGGAGTTCGCCCATCTGCCGCGACTGGCCGATGCCGAGGCTGTCCGCCTGCTGGACGACTTGCCCCTGACCGGCTCCGAGCGCCAGGTGGTAGCGACCGCCGAGCGCCTACTGAACCGAAGCGGCGAGTGGTCAGTCTTCTTGCATGTGCCCTACTTTATCGTGGTGGCAAGCAAACCGGCTTGAACCGTCGCCGGTACTTGGCGTGTCTCTCCAACAGGAGGAGACCTTTCATGCAGCTTGCTCTCGTCGGCCTGGGCCGCATGGGCCTGAACATGGCCCGACGCCTCCTCCGCGACGGCCACCAGGTGGTTGCGTACAACCGCACCTTCGCCAAGACGGAGCAGATCATGCGGGAAGGAGCGGTCGGCGCGGCCTCTCTGGAGGAAGTGGTAGCGCTGCTCAAGCCCCCGCGGGTTGTCTGGCTCATGCTTCCCGAGGGGGCGCCCACCGAGGAGCACCTGACCGCCTTCGCGCCGCTGCTGTCGCCCGGCGATCTCCTGGTGGACGGCGGCAACTCTTTTTTCCGCGATGACCTGCGCCGCGCGGAGTGGCTGCGCGGCCAGGGCCTCCACTACGCCGACGTAGGCGTCTCCGGCGGGATTTGGGGTCTGGAGCAGGGATACTGCCTCATGGTCGGCGGAGAGGCGGAAGATTTCGCGCGCCTGGAGCCCGCCCTGCGCACGCTGGCGCCGGCGGAGGGCTACCTGCACTGCGGCCCCGTCGGGGCCGGCCACTACCTTAAGATGGTGCACAACGGCATTGAGTACGCGCTGATGGAAGCGTACGGGGAAGGCCTGGAGATTCTCAAGGCCTCGCCCTACGGCTCACATCTCAACCTGGAAAAGATTGCGCACCTCTGGAACCGGGGGAGCGTCATCCGTTCCTGGCTGCTGGAACTACTAGAAACTGCCCTCGGGGAAGACCCGGATTTAGCTCGCGTTGCCGGGTATGTGGAGGATTCCGGGGAGGGACGGTGGACCGTGCAGCAGGCAGTCGAACTCGGGGTAGCTGCCGACGGGATCGCTCACGCTTTGTTCAAGCGCTTCCTTTCCCGCCAAGCAGGGGCTTTCTCCAACAAGGTCGTGGCCGCGCTGCGCTATCAGTTCGGTGGCCACCCGATCGCAACGCCCGAGGAGGCCGAGCGGCCGACCGGAGCCGCCGGGGAGACTGCACCCTCCCGTCCTGGCCCAGAGGCGCGGGACTAGCCAGCAGCAACGGCCTCCCCGCCTCCGCTGCCGAGGCCGCACACATGCCCTGGGGGGCGCACAAGCGGCAGTACGTTCGGTTGGAAACAAGCACGTTCATGGAGGACACGCTACTTTATCAGCCCATCCGGGGCGAATTCTGCGAGGAAGCCGTACCCGAGCCCTGCGCCCTGGTGGTCTTCGGCGCTTCCGGGGACCTGGTTAGGCGCAAACTGCTCCCCGCCCTCTTTGCTTTGCGCCAGAGAGGGCTCCTCCAGCCTTCCTTCTACCTCTTGGGCTTCGCCCGCTCGCCTTTCACCGATGAGTCATTCCGGGCGGCGGTCCGCGAGAACTTGCTGGCGTGCTGCCTAGAGGCCGACCTGGCCGCGGTGACCGATTTTGCGGCTTGTTGCTACTATCTGCAAGGGGACTACCAGCACGCCGAGGATTTTGCCGCCTTGCGCCGCCGCCTGGTGGAACTGGATAGGCAGCGCCCAAGCGGCGGCCGTCATCTCTTCTACCTCGCTACACCACCCTCTCTCTTTGGGACTGTGGTCCGCAACCTGCAGCAAGCCGCCCTGATCACCAGCACC
>CALFVE010000099.1 GCA_937928475.1 uncultured bacterium
GGCTACGACGGCGCCGTGGGGATCGGTCCTTCCAACATCTTGACCGAACCCGGCACTCGCACCGCGGCTGAACTGATCGCCGAGATTGACGACGGCCTCTACATCAACGATGCCGCCCTCACCGCGGACGCAATCAGCGGCGACCTCTCGGCCACCGTGGACTTCGGCTTCAGGATCGAGAAAGGCGAACTGACGCATCCCGTCCAAGCCACGATGATCGGTGGCAACCTCCTGGATCTGACCGCGCGCCTGGATGCCGTCTCCTCCGATTACCGGGCGGAGCCGGGTCGCCGCATGCCCAGCCTGCGGCTCAGTTCCGTGCAGGTGTCAAGCGGAGGCTAAACATGCCTCGGCCCTGGCTGAAGATCTGTGGGCTGCGGGACCCGGAGATGCTCCGCCAGGCACTGAACCTGGGCGCCCGTTACGTGGGAGTTGTGGTGGAGGTGCCACGCTCGCCTCGGTCGCTGGACCTGGCGGCGGCGGAACAACTCGTGCGGATCTGTCCCGAGCGCACGGTGGTGGTGGTGCAGGACCTACCCGCGGGCCGGCTGGAGCAAGTGCTGGCGGCCTTGCGACCGGGCGGGGTGCAGTTGCACGGAGCCGAGCCCCCAAAACTCGTGGAACAGATGAGACGGGTTTTCCCTTTCGTTCAGGTCTGGAAGGCGCTGGGAATTGCGCCGGAGGTCGCTGATCGCACTGAGGAAGTGGTCCGGCTAGGCAGTGCCGCGGCTGAGTACCTGGCTGCCGGCGTCGAGGTGGTGGTGCTTGATTCGCGCACCCCCGCCGGGTTTGGCGGAACCGGCCAGACTGCCAACTGGGAGATTGCCGCGGCGCTAGTGCGCAGGCTGGCCTGCCCGGTTGTGCTCGCGGGTGGGCTGAATGCGCAGAACTTGCGCGCGGCTGCCCAAGTGGTGCAACCGGCGGGGCTGGATGTCTCCAGCGGGGTAGAAATAGCGCCGGGGAAGAAGTCGCCGGAGCTGCTCCAGCAACTGTTCACTCAGTGGCGGAGTCTGCCGGAAATGGCATCAGGGGATGAGGTAGCCTGACGGCCACAGGAAGAGCAAGATGCCGACCGCCGTCCCCAGCAAGGCGCCCAGGATGATCTCCAGCGGCGAGTGGATGCGCGCCTGCAGACGGCTCTGAGAGACCAGCAGGGCCAAGGACAAGGCCAACAGCGTCACGGCCCAGTCGCGGGTGAGAATAGCGATGCTGGTGGTGACGAGCATTCCCAAGGCGGTGTGCCCGGAAATGACGCCCCCACGCCAGAAGGCTCCCCGCCGCGTCTTGTACTTCAGGTAGCCAATGATCAAGCCAATCCCGATGATGCCGATAACCAGCAGCACCATTGCCCCGGTCCGGTGCGGCCGAGGCGGGTAGGGAATCATCCGCAGGGCCTGGCGCAAGCGGTCGTTGGGGAAGAACACCACCCCGGCCACGATCAGGGCATAGACGGAGGCGACCAACACCGCCCCGGCGGCAATGTCCTTGATGGTCTTGGCAGCCGGATTGTAGGAATCCACCACCAGGTCCACGGTCATCTCCACCGCAGTGTTGATCATCTCGGTGATCAGCACCAGACTCATAGCTACGAGCAGGCTGAGCAGTTCCAGTTCGGAGACCCCCAAGCCCCAGGCTCCGACCAAGACCAAGGCGATGATCCCGGCGTGCACTCGCATGTGCCGCTGGCTAGTGAAAACGAACAGCACACCATCCCAGGCGTAGCGGAAAGAGCGCATCACACTCTTGCGCTCATAACGCCATTGCAGTTCATGCCGCGAGGCCGGCTCTTCGCCGGGATCCCTCTGTTTTCTCTGCGCCTCGGACATGCGGAATGCCTCACTTGGGCGGTCAGGCGAGGCCGACTTCAGACAGGGCCCGGTCTGCCGCCATCTCCTCCCAGGTTCTCATCTGTTCGCGGCCGGCGGGTGTGTCGTCCCGATAGCCCAGCGTGTGCAGGGTGCCATGGGCCACCAGGATTGCCAACTCCCGGGCCAGACTGTGGCCACCTTCCTCGGCCTGAGCCGCCGCGACCGCCGCGCAGAGGATGACCTCCCCGCAGCGGCCCTGCTCGCTATCCTCGGCCGGGAAAGCGATCACGTCTGTCGGTCCCTCCCGTCCCAAATAAGCGCGGTTCAACCGGGCCATGCGCTCGGCGTCCACCACTGCCACGCTGACGCAGTCCAGCGACCCCTCGGCCAAGGCCAGGGCCTGGCGCACCGCTGCCGGCAGGACTTCCTCGGGCAAGGGGAGGTCTTGCAAGTTGCGCAGTTCCACCTTCGGCCCTTCCTGCTCCTGGGTTCTACTTGGCGTGTTCATCTTGGCCCTGGATCGCAGCCCCCAACACCGCGGCCAGCGGGCCCTCGCGCTGCTCGGGCGAGAGTTTCTCGGCGAGCAGACGTGCCTCCTCAGGAATCTGCTCCGGATACTTGATACGGTGGTGGTAGGCGCTATTCAGGCTGGCAATCAGCGTCTCCCGCACCCGGGTCAACTCCTGGAACTCCAGGGGACACTCATCGAGTTGTCCGTCGTCCACGCGGGACTGCACCAGGCGGTTGACCAGACGCTCCACGTTAGCCGGGGTCGGCTCGTCTAGGGTGCGCACTGCGGCCTCCACGGCGTCGGCCAGCATGATCACCGCGCATTCCTTGGTTTGTGGCTTGGGACCGGGGTAGCGGAAGCTTGACTCGGGAACTTCCGTGCCCACCGGTGCTTCCTCCACGGCCTTCTCATAGAAATAGCGGATAAGGTCGGTGCCTTGGTGCTGTTCGATAATGGCCACAATCGGTTCGGGGAGTTTGGCCTCCCGGGCCATCTCCGCGCCGTCGCGGGGATGGGAACTGATGATCAGCGCCGAGATGTAGGGAGAGAGCCGATCATGCGGATTCTCCCCGCCGAACTGGTTCTCCACGAAAAAGTAGGGGCGCTTGAGCTTCCCGATGTCGTGGTAGAGGGCAGCGGTACGGACAAACAGCCCGCTCAGCCCGATGGCCTCCGCGGCCTGCTCGGCCAAGTTACTGACCATCACCGAGGACTGGTAGGTGCCGGGCGCCTCGCGCATCAAGCGCTGCAGGAGCGGCTGGTGGGGGCTCGCCAGTTCGGCGAGGCGCAGGTCAGTAAGCAGGTTGAGGGGTCGGTCGAGGGCGATCATGGTCCCGATCGCTAGAATGGCCGCCACTGCGCCGCCCGCCGCAGTGAAGCCCAGGACCGGCCAGGATTGCTCCTGGCCAAAGGCCTCCGTGGTCACCAGGAGCACGGCAGTATTGTAAACGGCGATCCCTACGGCGGTGAGCACGAAGGCACCGGTACGGGTGCTGCTGAGACTCACCACATGCGCGGCCACGCCTCCGCAGAGCAGCGTCGCGGCCACCAGTCTTACGCTGGCCTCGGGAATCACTAGGCCGAGCAATAAGGCGGACAGAGCCGCCACCAGCAGACCCAGGTCTGCACAGGCCACCAGAGAGACCAACATGGCAGCGGCGGTGACGGCGGTCACCGCCAAGGCGTCTAGGTACATGGCGGCTTGGCCCAGGCGGAAGGTCAGGGCCACCAGTGCGACGACGCCGCAGATGAGCATCAACCGTCCGAACTGGGTGTAGGCCTGCCGGCAGACGCGTCGAGTGAAGTAGAACAGACAATAGACGAGCAGGGCGAGGACAGCCACCAGGGCCAGCGCCTGGGAGTAGAGCACGGTGGGGTTCATCAGTCCCAAGGCGCGAAGAGCATCCAGATGCCGCTGGGTGACGATCTCCCCGGGGGTGATGACCACGTCCCCAGCGCGGATAGTCTGCTGCACCGGCCGCACTGCCGCCGCCGCGCGCTCCTGTTCCGCCTGGGTTGCCTCGGGGTCGGCTACCAGGTTGGGGACCAGCACCGCCCGGGCCACCTCGGCGGCCATCGCCGTGTAGGGGGCGGTGAAGCCCAGGTTCTCGGCTTCCCGAGTCACCGCGTCGCGGGCCCCCGTCAGGTCGTCGGTGTCCACCCGGATGGTGTAAGCGGTCATGCCTTTCCTGACCAGTTTCTCCGCTCCCTGGGCTACCCGCTGCAGAGTCCCCGCCGGAGTGGTAACGGCCAACCGCAGGGTCTGCTCGGAGAGTTTGAACTCCAGCCCTCCCTGCAGGGCCTGCATCTTCGCCTCAGTGTCTTCGAGGTTGGGGTCTTGCTGCACTTGCTGCGCGCGGGTGAAGAGGTCCTCGAGAGCCTGAAGCGCGGCGGAGAGCGCCTGCGGGTCCGATTTGTACTTGGTGGGCACCGATTGCCGGGCCTGTTGGCGCAGCCGCTCGGTGCGTTCCGTATCTATGTATACAGCGCTGCGGGCCGCCACGATGGTGCGGTCCGCGCGATCCCCGACGTGCAGGGAGACTGCTGGGGGCATGATCCGTCCCCACAGAACCAGGAGCAGCGTAGCGAGTAAGGTTCCGGCCAGCAAGAAGTTGCGCCTGCGCAGCCGCAGGAAGAGTGCCTCCAGCCGGTCCGGACCTGCCGCCCGTCGAGGGAGGGAGAAAGCGCGCATCCTGATCACTCCCCTCCCGCGCGGCCTTCGCGCCCGCCAGGCCGCTCCGCCCGCTCGTAGGCTTGCACGATGCGCTGCACCAGGTCATGCCGCACGATGTCTTCCTGGCCCAGGCGCACCACGGCCAGGCCGGGCAGCCCTTCCAGGAGCTCGATGGCGTGCACCAACCCGCTCTTCACGGCGCCGGGCAGGTCGGTCTGGGTCGTATCCCCCGTCACGATCATCTTGGAGCCGAAGCCTAGCCGGGTGAGCGCCATCTTCATCTGTCCGGGGGTGGTGTTCTGGGCCTCATCCAGCACAATGAAAGCGTCGTTGAGGGTGCGCCCGCGCATGTAGGCTAGCGGCACCACTTCAATGATTCCGCGGGCTAGATAGCGCTGGAACTGATCGGCGCCCATCACGTCGTGGAGCGCATCGTGCAGCGGGCGCAGATACGGGTCCACCTTCTCCATGATGTCGCCGGGCAGGAAGCCCAGCGCCTCCCCCGCCTCCACGATCGGCCGGGTGAGGATGACTCGGCTGGTTTCGCCCTGGCGCAGGGCGCCGGCCGCCAGGGCCATGGCCAGATAGGTCTTCCCGGTGCCCGCGGGTCCGGTGCAGAAGACCAGGTCATGGGTTCGTACCGCCTGCACGTACGCGATCTGCCCGCGCGTTCGCGCCCGCACCTGCTTCCCGCGGTGAGTCACGATCAGCGGTCCCTCGATCGTCTCGCTCTCCGCCAGGGAGGGGAGTTGCCCTTCGCGAGCCTGGCGCACCGCCAGGTGGACCTCCTCCAGCGTGGGCGCCTGACCCCGGGCAATGCCGGACAGCAGGTGCTCCAGCACGGCCTGGGCCTGGCTTGCCGCCTCCCCCGAGATCTCGACACACTGCTCGCGGGGTTGCAAGCGTACGGCGAGAGCGTCCTCGATGATGCGCAGATTCTGGTCATGGGCACCGAGCAGGGAGGGGAGGTGCTCACTGCTGCACACAACCCGAGCCGGGGCTGGCATCTGGTCCTGAGGAATGTCTGTCACGGCTATCCGTCTGCCCGCTGGGCGCTCATCAGTCTTGCCGCCGGGCGCTCCCGGGTGTTCGTGCCTGCGCCCAGGAGTTGGCGACTGTTCCGTGCGGCGCCGGCTAGCCCGGAGGCCAGGTCAGGCGCCGCCCGCCCAGCAGGTGGAAGTGCAGATGATGCACGCTCTCGCCGGCGTCGGGGCCGACGTTGGCCACCAGGCGGTATCCGCTCTTCGCGATTCGCTCGCGTCGCGCCAGTTCTGCCGCCACGGCGCAGAGGTGGCCGACCAGGTCCTCGTCTTCCGCCTGGGCCGCCCCCAGGTTGGGCAGGTGTCGCCGCGGAACCACCAGTACGTGCACCGGCGCCTGGGGATTGATGTCGCGGAAGGCGACGGCCTGCTCATCCTCATAGATGATTTCGGCCGGGATCTCCTGGGCAATGATTCGGCAGAAAAGGCATTCGGGCATGACTCAGTACCTCCTGAGGTAGGCCCTCACCTTACCGTCGCTCCGAAGGCTCTCCCGCCGAGGGAGAGGGCCGGCAGGTCGCGCATCACCGACTCCAGGCCCAGAATCGTGGAGGAGACCGGGTCGGTGGCTACGCCCACCGGCAGATGCAGAGTATTACGGATAAGCTCCTCCACGCCCCGCAGCAAGGCGCCGCCGCCGGTGAGGACCACGCCGCCCTGGGTCAGTTCGTGCTGGACACTGCGGGGCAGGCCGTCCACCGTCCACAGCAGTTCCTCCAGCAGCGGCTGGAAGGCTTCCGCGAGAATTCGCGGCACCCGAGCCGCCTCGATGTCGTGTGGCCGAGCCTCTTCCGGAGTCTCCTCCCCGGTTGCGTTCACCGATACGGAGGGAGCGCCGGTCCAGCCATTAACCGAACCGATCTGCTCCTTGATCTTCTCGGCAGTGGCTTCGCTGATGCGCAGGCCGCTCTCCCGGCGCACCGCCCGCAGCAAGGCTTCATCGAGGGTCTCCCCCCCAAAGGCGATGGTGCGCGTGTGGGTGACCAGGCCACCGGAGAAGATGCCGACATCGGTGGAGCCCCCGCCGATATCCACCACCAGGATGGTTTCCTCGTTGTGGGCGGTGAGGCCCGCGCCCAACGCGGCTGCCAGAGGCTTGCTGACCGTGGTTACCCGTCCGCCACCGGCGGCGTGGATGGTGTCCACCAGCGCCCGCAGCGCGACCGGGGTGATCTGCGCCGGGACCGAGGCCAAGACCTGCGGCGCTACCCACGGGCGCCGGCCCAAGGCCCGCGCGATCAACTGGCGGAGTAGGGCGACCGCGCCATCAAAGTCGGCCACTACTCCCCCGCGCACCGGATGCACCACCTGCACCTCGGTGACCCCGCGCTCCCAGAGACGGCGGGCCTCCCGACCCACCGCCAATGCCCTGCGACTGGGTGGCGCGAAGGCCACGATCGTGGGCTCGCGCACGACTACGCCTGCGCCCGGCACAGCGATGTGCACCAGGCTGGTGCCTAGGTCAATGGCAAGGGTTGAAGCCCAAGGTAACAGAGCTCTGACTCTCCCCGGATGCAGGCTGCGCCCGCTCTGGAACAATCCCCAACCGTCCACCTCCGCTCGCCGGAATACACGCAAGAGTCTACCATAAGGTGGGGGAAAAGGCAACCGGAGTCGAACGTATGTGCAACACAGAAGCAAATCAGCCACCCGTGCTTCCCCTGCCCCGGCGGGCCGCGCGGGCGGCTGCTGCCATCAGAACTGGGTCGCGCCGGTGAAGTTGAAGCCCTCGATGAGCAGCGCCGGGCACCAGACGTGCTCGCACTGCACCCCTTCATTCCCCACCATCTGCACGTTGGCCAGCGCCTCCGGTAGGCTCTGCGTGAAGCGCAGGTTCCTCACCCCGCCCACGATCTCTCCCTCCTCGATGAGAAAGGTGCCGTCGCGGGTCATCCCGGTGAGGATCGTCTGCATGGGGTGCACCATATTGGTGTAATGGAAGCGCGTCACCAGTAAGCCGCGCTCGAGAGAGCGGATCATGTCTGTGAG